>DAOULO010000051.1:0-14669 GCA_034420195.1 Dehalococcoidales bacterium | reverse complement strand
CAAGGTAGCCGAGGAGATGAACCCGGCGGCGCTTGAGGACGGCACGGTGAACGCCGCCAGCATCCCAGCTGAAATTGTCGGGGATATCGAGGCCGCCGGTTTTACCGTCATCACCAGCCCGCCCTCGTGGAACGGCAAGCTGACTATTAACCATCATAAAGAGCCTCTGTCTTCCGTAGAGTTTCGCCAGGCGCTGGCCTACGCCATCGACCGCCAGGCCCTGGTGCAGATTGTCTTCCGCGGCCACGCCATCCCCGGCAGCCCCGGCCTGATGCCGCCCACCAGCCCCTGGTACAACCCCGATACCCCCCAGTACGCCTACGACCCGGCCAAGGCCACCGCGCTGCTGGAGGGGCTGGGCTACCGGCTTGAGGGCGACCATTTCGTTAAAGACGGGCAGCCGCTAGAACTGAGCCTCATCGCCGCCGCCAGCGACAAAGACCTGGGACAGTTCGTCGCCGGGCAGTTGGAAGACTTCGGCATCGCCATTGACTTCCAGACGCTGGAGGCCAAGACCGTCGATAGCCGCGTGGCCGCCTGGGACTTCGACCTGTCGCTCTACGGTCACGGTGGCCTCTTCGAGCCGTCCATCCTGACGCGGACGATTATCGGCGAGGGCTTCAACAGCGCCCGCTACGACGCCGACCCGGCGCTGACGGCCCTCCTCAACGACCAGCTCACCGAGATGGACCCGGTGAAGAGGAAAGAGATGGTCTTTGAGATTCAGGAGCTTTACGCCGCCGACCTGCCGGCGCTGACCCTCTACTACCCCACCACCTACTGGGCCCACGACGGCAGCCTAGACCTCTACTATACCGCCGACGGCATCGCCATCGGCGTGCCGATACCGCTCAACCGGATGTGCTTCGTGAAATAAGGGAAGGGCAAGATGACCGGCAAGTATCGCCTGCTGACCTACGCCGTCGCCTTCGTCATCATCCTGGCATTGAACTTCCTGCTGCCCCGGATGATGCCGGGCGACCCGCTGCAGGCCATCTATGGCGACGAGGCCCTCATCGCCATGACGCCGGAGCTCCAGGCCCATCTCGTCGAACGTTTCGCTTTAGACCAACCGCTCTGGCAGCAGTTCGGCGCTTACCTCAAGACCATTTTCAGCGGCGACCTGGGCTACTCCTATTATTACCACGCCTCGGTCTTCAGCATTATCCTGGGCCGCCTCCCCTGGACGCTGCTCGTCGTGGGCACTTCGCTGGTTCTCTCCACGCTGCTGGGGATAATTCTAGGCATTGAATCCGGCTGGCGGCGTGGCTCCAAGACCGACCGCACCCTGCTCACCGGCCTGATGGGCTTAAACGGCTTCCCCGATTTTTTCCTGGGGCTGCTGCTGCTCATCGTTTTCGGCATCGTGCTGGGGGTGGCGCCATTATCGGGGGCGGTCACGCCCTACGCCGGGCTTACCGGCTTCGCTCTCTTCCTGGACGTGCTCAAGCACATGGCCCTGCCGGTGGCGGCGCTGACCCTGGCCCACCTGGCGGGGAGCTACCTGCTGACGCGCAACACCATGATTACGGTGCTCCGTGCCCCCTTCATGCTCACCGCCCGCGCCAAGGGGCTCAAACCCAGAGACATTAAATACCACCACGCCGGGCGCAACTCGATGCTGCCGGTACTTACCCAGACCGGTATCTGGCTGGGACGGCTGGTCACCGGGGCCCTCTTCGTGGAGCTGGTCTTCGCCTATCCGGGGGTGGGCAGCCTCACCTACCAGGCCCTCCTCTCCCGCGACTATCCCGTCATCCAGGGGGTCTTTCTCATGGTGGCCGTCTCGGTGCTGGTGGTTAATTTTATCGTCGATATGCTCTACCCCCGCCTCGACCCGAGGGTGAGACATGCATATTAGCCTGAAAAGGGAGATAAAGCGCAGCCATTTCGGCCAGGCGGGGCTGGCCATCCTGGCGCTGGTCATTCTCGCCGCTATCTTCGCCCCGCTGCTGACCGGCTACGACCCCAACCAGACGAGCGCTGCTTCCCTGCAGGCGCCATCCGCCGCCCACTGGCTGGGCACCAACCACGTGGGGCAGGACATCTGGAGCCAGCTCCTCTACGGGGCGCGCACCTCGCTGGCGGTCGGCTTCGGCGTGGGCGTCCTCAGCCTTATTCTCAGCATCATTTTCGGGGTGTCGTCCGCCCTCATCGGCGGCCTCTACGACCAGATTATCATGCGCCTCGTCGACGCCCTCATCGTCATTCCCATGATTGTCATCGTCATCCTGGTGGCGGCCTACATCCGCCCGGACTTGCTCGTCCTCATCCTGCTGCTGGCGGCACTGAGCTGGCAGGGGGGCGCCCGCGTTATCCGGGCGCAGGCGCTCTCCCTCAAGGAGAGTGGACACATCGCCGCGGCGCGCGCCTCCGGGGCGGGGCAGCTCTACGTGGCGCTCCGGCACGTCGTCCCCGACCTGGGGCCTATCCTGCTGGTGGAGTTCATCTACGGCGTCAGGCGGGCCGTCTTCATCCAGGCGGGGCTGGCCTTCCTCGGCATCGGCGACCCGGGGCTGGTGAGCTGGGGGACGATGATGCGCGACGCCATGAGTTACAGCTACCTGAACGTCTGGCAGTGGTGGCTCGTCCCCGCCGGGGTGGCCCTCTCGCTGACCATCATCGGGCTGACCTTCGTCAGCCACGCCGCCGAGTCCGTCCTCGACCCGAGACTGCGAGGTGAGGCCGTTGCTTGAGATAAAGAACCTGCGCGTCAGCTACGGGAGCGATACCGTCCTTACCGGCGTCGACCTAAAGCTAAACGCCGGGGAGACGCTGGCCATCATCGGGGAGTCCGGGACGGGCAAGACGACGCTGGGACGGGCGGTGATGCGCCTGGCCGAGGCCGACGTTACCGGCGAGATTATCTTCCAAGACAAAGACCTGCTGGCGCTCACCGAGCCGGAGATGCGGGAAATAAGGTGGGACAGAATTGCCATGGTCTTCCAGAACGTTAATAACGTCCTCAACCCGGTGCATAACGTCCTGGCGCAGGTCGCCGAGCCGATGGTGGCCCACCGCCGGGCCAAAAAGGCCGCCGCCCGCGCCAAGGCGGGGGAGCTGCTGGCCCGCTTCGGGCTGCCCCGCCAGCGCTTCCGGGCCTACCCGCACGAGCTTTCCGGCGGTGAGCAGCAGCGCGTCCTGCTGGCGATGTCGCTGGCCAACGACCCCGACCTGCTTATTTTAGACGAGCCGCTCTCTTCGCTGGACGTGACCACCCGCGAGGAGCTGGGCGAGCTTTTGAAACAGATTGACGGGGGGAGCGCCCGGCTGGTCATCAGCCACGACCTGGACACGGCCGCCCGCCTGGCGGGGAGGCTGGCGGTGCTCTACGGCGGCCGCATCGTCGAGACCGGCCCCACCGGCGAGGTGCTGGACAACCCCCGCCACCCCTACACCCGCGCCCTGGTGCGTGCCTACCCCAACATGACCACCGTCAAAGACCTGCAGGGCATCAAGGGGCGCATGACCCGCCCGGTGAGCGGCTGCGCCTTCCACCCGCGCTGCACCCAGGCCATCGCCGTCTGCCCGGCCAAGGTACCGCCGCTTACCGCGCAGAACGGACGGGCCGTGGCCTGCCACCGCGGCGGCATCGTCACCCTCTTAGCCACCGAGAACCTCGCCCGCCACTTCGATGGTATCAAAGCAGTGGACGGAGTATCCTTAAGCATCGCCCACGGGGAGACGCTGGCGCTGGTGGGCCAGAGCGGCTCCGGCAAGACGACATTAGCTAAGACGATTATGGGCCTGCACCAACCATCGGCTGGAGAGGTCTATCTGGAGGGTAAGAAAGTAACTGACCGCAAGAAAGACTTTTACCGGCGGGTGCAGATGATTTTCCAGAACCCCGGCGAGTCCCTCAGCCACCGCCTCAGCGTGCTGGAGCTGGTCAGGGAGCCGCTGGATATCCAGCGTATCGGCACCAAAGCGGAACGGCGCGAGAAGGCTATCAAGACCATCGGCGAGGTGGAGCTACCAACTGAAGAGCATTTTCTGGATACCTACCCCCACCACCTCAGCGGCGGGGAGCTGCAGCGCGTCGCCATCGCCCGGGCGCTGGTGCTCGACCCGGATTTGCTCATCGCCGACGAGCCTACCGCCTTCCTCGACGCCAGCATCGGGGCCAAGATATTGAAGCTGCTCCTCAACCTCCAGGAGCACCGCGGCCTGAGCCTGCTCTACATCACCCACGACATCGCCGCCGCCCGCAAGGTCAGCGACCGCATCGCCGTGATGCTGGCCGGTAAAATCGTCGAGGCGGGGCCTTCCAGCCGCATCGTGGCCGCCCCGGAGCACGCCTATACCCGCCGCCTGCTGGCCTCGGCCTCCTCGCTGCACTAGCCCCAAGTTACCCGCCACTGGGCCGGGAATTCCGTGCTTTGTAATCTTCGGCCCACACTGCTATAATCCATACCATCGTAGCTACACAATCGTAGCTAACCCGGCTATCCCCGGGGAAGGACTACCGGCTTCAATTCAATAACCGACAGGAGTAGAGTTCGATGGAAAAGCAATGGACGGAAATGACCCCGGCGGAGAAACGCGCCCGGCGGCTGCAGAAATGGCTCGATGCCGAGGGCACCACTTTCCCCGACGAGAAGGCCCGAGAGGCCTACCGCACCCGCACCCAACGCCTCATTGACGTCTACAATATCCGGGAGCCCGACCGCGTGCCGGTCAACCTGCCGGTGGGCAACCTGCCCCTCAAGATGTATGGCGTCACCTCCCGCGAGGCCATGTACGACTACGCCAAGGCTATGGAGGCCACCGTCAAGTTCAACGCGAAGTACGGCGACGAGCTGGAATACCAGGCCTATTCGTTCACCATCCCCGGCCCCGTCCTGGACGCCCTCGACTACAAGCTCTACGCCTGGCCGGGGCACGGCATCTCGGCGACGGGCACCAGCTGGCAGTTCATCGAGGGGGAGTACATGAAACCCGAGGAGTACGACGACCTGCTGCGCGACCCCACCGATTTCTGGATGCGCACCTACATGCCGCGCGTCTTCGGGGCGCTGGCACCGATGACCATGTTCCAGCCCTTCACCAATATCACCGAGAACGTCCACATCATGCAGTTCATGCCGCTGGCCATGCCGCCGGTACAGGAGATGCTCCAGAAGCTGCTCGACGCCGGCAAGGAATACCAGAAAATGATGGAGGTAATGATGCGCACCGGCGGCAGTGCTATGGGCGCCGGCTTCATGGGCGGCGGCTTCGCCAAAGCCCCCTTCGATACCATCGGCGATACCCTGCGCGGCACCACCGGCATCATGCAGGACATGTTCCGCCGCCCCGATAAGCTCCTCAAGGCCCTGGACGAGGTGGCCGACCTGACCATCAGCACTGTCCTGAAATCGCCCAACATCGCCAACATGACCACGGTGATGTACCCCCTCCACAAAGGCGCCGACGGCTGGATGTCCCAGAAGGCATTCGATACCTTCTACTGGCCATCGCTGAGAAAGGTCATGGACGCCTTCATCGCGGAGGGGCTCATCCAGACCCTCTTCGCCGAGGGCAGCTACAATACCCGCCTGGAGCACGTCGACCATTTCCCCAAGGGTTCGGTCGTCTGGTACTTCGACCGCACCGATATGACCCGCGCCAAGGAGATACTGGGTCAGAAATGCTGCCTTCAGGGCAACGTGCCGTCGTCGATGATTGTCACCGGCCAGCCCGCCGAGGTCAAGGAGTACTGCCGCCAGCTCATCGAGACCTGCGGTAAGGGCGGCGGCTTTATCCTTTCCGCCGGCTCCATCGCCGATAACCCCAAGCTGGAGAACCTCCAGGCGATGATGTCCGCCGTGCGCGAGTACGGCTACTACAGGAAATAGTGCCGGTAAGGGGCGAGAGCATGACCGAAGCCTACGGTAATATCGAGACCATCATCGCCGCCATGAATGCCTGGGGTGTAGAAAATCTCTTCTTCAACCCCGGCATCGATAACGTCCCTCTGCTGGAGACGGTGGCCAAATACCGCGCCGGGGGCCAGCCCGCCCCCCGCGGCATCCTCTGCCTGGACGAGTTCGTGGCCATGACGGCCGCCCACGGCCACCACGCCGCCACCGGCCGCCCGCAGGCGGTCTCGGTGCACTCGGAGCTGGGCGTGCTGCAAATCGGCGGGGCGCTGCACAACGCCCAGTGGGGGCGCGTGCCGGTGGTCTTCTTCACCGAGAACCAGGGCCCGCCGCAGCGCACCGACTGGCGCGGTGAGCCCTTCGACCAGGGGACGATGGTGCGCAGCTTCGTCAAGTGGGACCACGAGATTAACGCCGGCGAGGACATCGCCGCCGTCCTCGACGAGGCCTTCCGCATCGCCACCACTGAGCCGACCGGCCCGGTCTATCTCAACCTGCCGCGGGAGGCCCTCTGGCGGGAGGGAAAGGGCCAGAGCAGCCAACTACCGGCGGCTAAAAAGCAGGCAATCAGCCAGCCTGACGACGCTGCCCTGAGCCGGGCGGCCGCCGTCCTGCTGGAGGCCGAAGACCCCCTGATTATCACCGGTTTCAGCGGCCGCAACGAGGCTGCTGTGGCCGAGCTGGTGGCCCTGGCGGAGGCGCTGGGCGCGCCGGTGCTGTCCTCAGATATAAGGATGAATTTCCCCAGCGACCACCCCCTGGCGGCGCTGGTTTCGCCATCGGCGGGCTTCGGGCAATCACCGCTGACCGAGGCCAATGTCGTCCTGGCCATCGATTACGATATGCCTTACGCTGCCCCACCCACCGTACCCCGGCCGGGGGCTAAAATCATCCACATTGATATTGATACCGCCAAGCAGGGCGCGCCACTCTGGGGGAAAAAGCCGGATATCGCCATTACGGCCGATTCCAGCCGGGCCATACCCGCCCTGACCAGGCTGATTAAAGAGAAACTGACACCGGAAAAAGAAGCCATCTGCCGGAAACGTTTTCGAAGACTTGAGGCCGAGCATCAAAAGAAAGCGGATGAGTGGCGCTCTCTGGCCGGGAGCCACGCCGCCCGTAAGCCCATCACCGCCCATTGGCTGGCACATTGCATTAACGAGGCCATCAGTGAAGATACCGTCATCGTTAACCAGACCATCTCACCGGCCAACATCGTGGCCCACCTGGTCAAGCGCACCCGGCCGGGCACCCGGCTCTCCTGCCCCGGCGGCTGCATCGGCTGGGCGCCGGGGGCGGCCCTGGGCGTCAAGCTGGCCCGGCCGGAGAAGACGGTGGTCAGCCTCATGGGCGACGGGGCCTTCGTCTACGGCTGCCCGGAGGCATCGCTCTGGGCGGCCTCTTTCTACCGGGCCCCGTTCCTGGGCATCATCTTCAATAACCAGGGCTACGGGGCTATCAAGGGGCTCTTCCGCGAGAGCTACGCCGTGGACAACATGGGCGCCGACATCACCACCCCGCCGGACTACGCCGCTATCGCCCGCGCCTGCCGCGCCCACGGGCGGACGGTTGAAGAACCGGCGGAAGTCCTGCCCGCCATCCGGGAGGGGCTGGAACAGGTAGCCGCGGGCCGACCGGCCGTGCTGGACGTGCGGCTGGAGCCGGTCTGAGGCCCAGCTAAGGCAGGGGATAGTAAACCAGCCCGAGCTCTTCTCCGGCGCGGCGCTCGGCATCATAAGGGGCCACGGCGACCTGGCAATCCTTATCCAGCAGCATGGTGTGGCGCTCTTCCCCGTAGACCGGCCACTTCCCGATTTCTTTACCGCTGGGGTCGCCGCTACGGGCGAAGTTAATCCAAGCCTCCTGCATGCACCGCGAGAGTTTATCCGCCTCCGGCCCGCCGCCGTTGAAGGCGGGGGCGTAGCTGCCGAAGACGAAGCCAACTTCCAGCACGTGGCAGGCCCCCAGGGCGCCCCCCATCGCCGGGGACTTCCAGGTAAAGAGGTAGTTATAGGCCGGCTGGCCACGGTCGCGCTGCGCCTCGAGGAACTCGATGGCGGGCAGGCGGAACATGGCATCGCTGAGGATAGCCGCTAGCAGCTCAAACGGGGCATCGCGGTCGCCCCTTTCCCGACGGGCTTTTTCGTAGACCGCCACCAGCCCCGGTACAGCGTCTGCCGACAGGAACGTCTCCAGGATTTTCCGCGCCCCGGCCCGGTCGAGCCCCTTGACATCCGGGCGCATCAGCCCGAAGAGCCTCCATTCATCAAGGTTGGTGCCGACGAGCACCGGCAGGCTGGCGCCCTGGCCCCGGCGGGCGACCTGATTGGGCACGTCTGGAATTACCTCGCCGTCAACGACGGGCACCGTTACCGTGGCAATCATCGCCTCCCCGGGGCGCGCCCTCAGCCGCTGCAGCTCCCGCTCGGTCGCCAGCAGCTGCGCCGGCGTCAGCACCCGCAGGGCGGCGGCGTCATCGCCGACACCGGCCACCTCCAGGAACCGCGCCGCAGTTACGTTGGCGTCGTCCCGGCTGACCACCGTGCCCCCGGCGCCGCTCTCCAGTATCGCCTTGTGAAAGAGCCCTCGGGCCGGCGGCATGGCCGTGAGGCAGGCGATGCTCATCGCCCCGGCCGACTCGCCGAAGGCGGTGATGTTACCGGGGTCGCCGCCGAAGGCGGCGATGTTGTCCCGTACCCACTTCAGGGCGACAATCTGGTCGAGCAGGCCCTCATCACCCGTGGCCGGTACGGCCCCGCCGGTGACGTCCTTGAGGCGCAGAAAACCCAGCAGCCCCAGCCGGTAGTTGATGGTCACCAGGACGCAGTCGCCGCGGGAGGCCAGGCTGGTATTATAGTACATCGGCGAAGAGCCCGAGCCGAGGGTAAAGGCCCCGCCGTGAATCCAGAACAGCACCGGGCGGCGGGCATCGTCCAGCCCCGGCGTGAAAATATTGAGGAAGAGGCAGTCCTCCGCCTGGGGCTCCTCGGACTCGGGCATCATGCCGCCTATCAGCGGGTTCTGCGGGGCGATGTTCCCGTACTCGCGGGCCGGGCGCACCCCCTCCCAGGGTTCCACGGGCCGGGGCGGCTGCCAGCGGAGCTCGCCCACCGGCGGCGCCGCGTAGGGGATGCCCTTGAAGACGTAGAGCCCGTCCTGGTAAACCCCCTCGACCTTGCCCGATTTGGTGGCGACGATAGCTTCTTGGCGGCTCATTTTCCCTCCTTCACAGGGAGTAAGATAATATCGTTGTCTTATTATTATCTTCCACAGTATATTAACGCCCAAAAGAATGTCAAACCTTTCCCTATCAGGGGAAATACGGGGCGCTTATGACTTTTCAGCTTCAATGTGATAATATCAAGGGATGGCGGTTCAGATAGAGGCCCTTCAGTCCATGCGCTACTTCAGCGGCATTCCGGCGGCGCAGCTTGAAGGCATCCTCCGCTATTTCCAGGAGGTGCGCTACGATAAAGGCACGCACTTCCTGACCGAAGGCTCTTGGAGCGATTCGCTGTATTTCATCGTCTCCGGACTGGTGAAGGTGTACAAGACCTCGGCCAGCGGCAAGGAGCAGGTACTGCACATCGCCCCGCCCGGCGATTCGCTGAACGACGTCTCCCTCTACGACGGCGGCCCCAACGCCGCCGGGATGCTCTCGCTGACGCCGGTGGCGCTCTACGCCATCAAGAAGGACGACATCATCAAGGTTCTCTGGCAGAACCCGAACATCATGATGAACGTGGTGCGGGCGCTGGCGGCCCGCATCCGCCGCGATTCCAACCTGCTGGAAGACCTCTCCTCCTCGCAGGTGCTGGCGCGCCTGGCCAAGCTCTTTTTAGGGCGTTACGGCGGCGAGGAGTACACCGTCGGCCTGAACCTGACGCAGAAGGACATCGCCAGCATGGTGGGCAGCTCCCGTGAGATGGTCAACCGCTGCCTCAAGACTATCGAGGCCATGGGCGGCATCCGCCTCTCCCGCCGTAAGGTGCTGGTGCGGGACACCGAAGTGCTCGCCCGCATCGCCGAGGGCGCCCCCGCGGTTTTGTAAACCCCCCACCCCGTTCTCCCAATGTGAACTATTTCACAGACAGTTTTATGCAATCCGTCATATACTTAGTATAGGGGTTGCGCGCTCCCGCCGTTTTAGGCTACAATTCTGGGTGGGATTGCGCATCTTTTTCACCGATATTACTCGCAACACGTAAACACTGCCTTAACGGGAGAAGAGTTATGAGATGGGGAATGGTCGTTGATTTATCCAAATGCGTGCGCTGCTACGCCTGTATCGCTGCCTGCCGCATCGAGCACTTCCTGCCCGAGGGCATGTCCTGGCCGCGGCTGATGGCGCTGGAGACCGGCGGTGACCCGCCGTCGGTAGCCAACTACTCGCTGCGCTGCAACCAGTGTCAGGATGCCCCCTGCGTCGAGGTATGCCCCACCGGGGCCACCTACCAGCGCCCCGACGGCATCGTCGCCATCGACCAGGACAAGTGCGTCGGCTGCCGCTACTGCGTCATCGCCTGCCCCTACCAGAACCGCACCTTCCTCTCCAAGAACAAGGACAAGGGCTTTTTCCCCGACAGCGGCCGCACGCCTTTCGAGGAGGCCGGCAAGAAGCTCTACCGCCACCAGCTGGGCACCACCGAGAAGTGCAACTTCTGCGCCGAGCGGATTGACGAGGGGATGGCCAAAGGCCTGAAACCGGGCGTTGACCGCGACGCCACACCGGCCTGCGTCAACACCTGCCCGGCCCGGGCGCTGACCTTCGGCGACCTGGACGACCCCGATAGCGAAGTGTCCAAGCTCATCCGGGATAACGACGGCTTTCAGCTGCACCCCGAGTACGGTACCGAGCCTTCGGTCTACTTTATCGACCATAAAATAGGCCAAGCCAAGCCAACCAAGCAAGATACTAAGTCCCGGCGGGAGACCGCCGGAAGCGCGGCGGAGAAATAGCCTATGGAAGCCCACGAATGGATGATAAACTACACCCGCCAGACGGAGTGGATTGACCGGCGGGGTATCTTCCTCTGGATTGCCTTTTACGCCGGCGGTCTGGGCGGCGGGCTCTATCTCGTCTCGCTCTTCTTCAACAGCCTCTGGGGCATGTTCATCAGCTGGCTGATTATCGGCGTCATCAAGGGCGGGGCGCACATCATCTACCTGGGTAAGCCGCTGCGCTTCTGGCGCATCGTCACCCGGCCGCACAGCTCGTGGCTGGCGCGGGGCATCCTCTTCGTGTTTGGGTTTTTGCTCTTCGGCGCCATCCAGCTGGCCATCTCCTACTGGCTGCCCGGGGGCGCCACCGAAGTCGCCTTCAAGGTGCTGGCTGGGGCGGCGGCGCTGGCGGTGACCGTCTATACCGGCTTCGTGCTCAATACCGTCAAGGCCGTGCCCTTCTGGAACTCGACCCTGCTGCCGCTCCTCTTCGTCCTCTGCGGCATACTGGGTGGCTTCGGCCTGGCGGTGGTCATCGCCCTTTCCGGCGGTAACATCAATCTTGAGGCCGCCGAAGCGGGCAGCCGCTGGCTCCTCATCGCTAATGCCCTGCTCATCGCCGTCTACCTCTGGATGGCGGCCAACCGTGCCCCTACGGGCAAGCAGTCGGTGCTGGAGCAGATGCGCGGCCACCTGGCCCCCTACTTCTGGGTCGGCATCGTCGCCCTGGGTATCATCATCCCCCTGGCCATCGGCCTGGTGGGAGAATTCGGCACCAAACTGCCTTCGGAACTCCTGGTTACCGGCGTGGTCTGCGACATTATCGGGGGGCTGGCGCTGCGCTACTGCGTACTCAAGGCCGGCGCCTATAAGCCTCTTGTGGCCAAGAGTACCAGCTGAAGAGATAGCTGAAAACTCAAAGCTCAAAAGTCAAAACTAAGTTTTGAGCTTTGACCTTTAACTTTTAAGTTTTTTATAAGGTAGAAACATGAGCGAGAAAATTATCAAGACCACCTGCAAGGGCTGCCACGGCGGCTGCGGCGTGCTCGTCACCGTCAGCGACGGGGTGATTACCCACATCGAGGGCAACCCCGATACCCCCACCCGCGGCACGATGTGCTCCAAGGGGCTCTCCAGCATCCAGCACGTCGGCCACCCCGACCGCCTCCGGCACCCCCTGAAACGGAAGGGGGAGCGCGGCGAGGGGAAATGGGAGCGCATCACCTGGGACGAGGCGCTGGATACCATCGCCACCAAGATGAAGGAGTCCATCGCCAAGCACGGGCCGTCCTCGGTGGCCATCTCGCAGGGGACGGGACGGGGCTACAACCGCTACACCCACCGCTTCGCCCGCTCCATCGGCACGGCCAACATCATCACCCCCGGCTATATCTGCCACAGCCCGCGCCTGGGTCTCTACGGGCTGGTGACCGGCTACGGCCGGCTCTACTGCGACTATCACGGCTGGGGCGGCGAGTTCCCCAAGACGCAGATATCCTGGGCCAAGCAGCTGGAAATCTCCAGCGCCGACTCCGAGATGGCCGTCTGGTTTCTCAACTCGCTGCGCTACGTGAAGAATCTCATCGTCATCGACCCGCGCGAGACGGCCCTTTCCTCGCGGGCGACGCTCTGGTTACAAATCCGCCCCGGGACGGACGCCGCCCTGGCCCTGGGCATGATTAACATCATCATCAAGGAGGGTCTCTGGGACAAGGAGTTTGTCTCCAAATGGACGCACGGCTTCGATAAGCTGGCCGAGCGCGCCGCGGAATACCCGGTGGACAAGGTCGCCGAGATTACCTGGCTCAAGGCCGACGACATCAAAAAGGCCGCCCACTTCTTCGCCGAGGACACGCCGGGATGCATCCAGGTGGGTTCGTCGCTGGAGAGGCAGGCCAACTGTGGACAGACGCTGCGCGCCATTATCTGCCTCCTGGGCGTCACCGGCAACATCGAGCGGCCGGGCAGCATGATGAGCTGGGTGCCGCCGGACACGGGTCTTATAGAGGAGTTCTTCTCCGAGATACCCCTCACCGACGAGATGCGCCAGGGCATCGTCGGCAGCGACAAGTTCAAGATGGGCGCCGCCCGCACGGCGCATTCCGATACCGTCGTCAAACAGCTGGCCAACGGCGATAACCCGGTGGTCAAGGTGTGGTTCAGCGTGGGCGGTCAGCAGATAATCCATCTGGCCAACACCAACGAGGTATTTAAGGCACTCAAGAACGTGGATTTTCTGGCGCACGCCGACCAGTTCATGGGGCCGATGGCCGAGCACGCCGACATCGTGCTGCCGGCGGCCCACTGGCTGGAAAGCGACGATATCTACAACATGCACCCGCGCTTCATGATTGAGGCCATCAACAAGACGGTCGACCCGCCCGGCGAGGCCTGGCCGGACAGCAAGATATTCAACGAGCTGGGCAAGCGCGTCGCCCCGAAATACTGGTTCGAGAACGTGGAAAAGATGCTGGACTACACCCTGCGCCACGGCAACATCACCTGGAAGGAGTTCAGCAAGAAGGGCGTGCTGGCCAAGATGGGCAAAGACCAAGTCTACTACAAGTACAAGACCGACTACTGGCGCAAGGGCGGCGGTTTTCCCACGCCTACCGGCAAGATGGAGCTCTACTCCACGGAGCTGGAAGACCTGGGCTACGACCCGCTGCCCTACTTCCAGGAGCCGGGCGAAAGCCCCGTATCAACGCCGGAGCTGGCCAAGGAGTACCCGCTGGTGCTCTCCACCGGCTACCGCCAGCCGTTCTACTTCCTCTCGCAGTACCGTAATATACCGTGGCTAAGGAGCTTCCAGAAAGACCCGGTGATGCAGATTCACCCCGAAACGGCCAAGGAGGTGGGCGTTGAGGACGGCGACTGGGCCTTTATCGAGACGCCGCGCGGACGCATCAAGCAGAAGGCGCATCTCTACCCCGGCATCCATCGCGGGGTGGTCATGGCCACGGCCAACTGCTTCTATCCGGAGGACCCGGGGCCGCTGCACGGCTTGTTCCGGTCGAACCCCAACGTGCTCACCAGCAATGACCACTTTGACCCGATGTACGGCTCGCCCGACCTGACGGCGCTGCTCTGCAAGGTCTACAAGGCCCCCGACGGGAAGTAATAGCGGCGGCGAGGTAGTAGCTTACCTCACCCCCTGTGTCCCCCTGCCTCCGCCGAAGCGCCTGCCCTCCGCACGAGGCTTCGGAAGGCGGGGCTACGGGCAGGCAGGCCTCTCCAAACTCATTATCAAAAAAGACCCTTGATAGTCTGTTTGGAGAGGGGGAATTTAAGTTAAGAGGGGGCTGCGCCCCCTCTTCGCGGGCTACTCCCCGGCGGGATACGAGTGTACTTTTACCTTTTACGGTTGGGTGTAAAGGGGTGGTATCTCCAGGTTAAGCGGCGGATGCCGCGAGGGTGGTTAGGGTGGGAATAGATAACACCGAGGAGCGGTGGGGATGGGGATTGCTACTTGCCCCTTGGTACTTGTTACTTCCCCGCTAATATCTCATCTCGATGCAGTGAAACGCCTCGGCCAGTTCAAAATCCTCGCCCTCGGCCATCATGTGCGCCCAGTCCCGCAGGCGGCTGCGCATCTCCGGCGGGATGTCCCCCACCTGGCTCTTGTGGCAGCCCAGAGCGGCCAGCTTGATATCGAAGGTGGCGGTGATGTCGAGGCGGAGGTTGGCATCGTCCGACGCCCAGAACCACATCTCCCTCACTTTATGGGGCTCAAACCCCTCGGCGAGCAGCTCGGGGAAGGCCAGGTGGTCGCGGGAGTAGGGAAAAACGGCGTCGAGGGTTACCTGCCCGGCGATGCGATGGTCGCGGTGCCACATGTACTTGCGGTAGGGGTCGGCGGTGACC
>DAOULO010000050.1:0-54652 GCA_034420195.1 Dehalococcoidales bacterium | reverse complement strand
GGTGGATACCCTGGTGGATTACACCGTGCGCATCGGGCTGGGGCTGAAAATCCAGGGGCTGATGAACATCCAGTTCGTCATCATGCCCGGCGCCGAGGGCCAGGCCTCGTCCATCTACGTGCTGGAGGTCAACCCGCGCGCCAGCCGCACCGTCCCCTTCATCTCCAAGGTCACCGGCGTCCCCATGATTAAAGTCGCCACCGGCGTCATGCTGGGCAAGTCCCTCAAGGAGCAGGGATATGCCGGCGGGCTCTGGCCGGTGGGCCAGCTCATCGCCGTCAAGGCGCCGGTCTTCTCCATGTCCAAGCTCACCGGCGTGGATACCCACCTGGGGCCGGAGATGAAGTCCACCGGCGAGGTCATGGGCATCGATTACACCCTGGAGGCCGCCCTGGCCAAGGCCATCCTGGCGTCCGGTCTGGCGCTGACCCCCGACAGCGGCATTCTCTTTACCATCGCCGACCGTGACAAGGCCGAGGCCCTGCCCATCATCCGCCGCCTGGCCGCCAGCCACAAGCTCTACGCCACCGAGGGCACCGCCAACCTGATTGAGACCGCCGGGCTGCCCGTCAAGATGACCTCTAAGAAGCTCGACGAGGGGCACCCCAACATCATCGACCTCATCAACGACGGCACCATCTCCGGCGTGGTGAGCACCCTGACCGGGGGCAACGTCCCCTTCCGCGACGGCTTCTACATCCGCCGCGCCGCCGCCGAGAAGCGCATCCCCTGCTTCACCTCGCTGGACACGATACGCGCCGCCACGGAGGCCTTCGTCCGCGGCGGCCAGAGCTACACCACCCAGCCCCTCCCCGATTACCGCGACCGGAGGGCGCCATGAAGCAGCTCAAGGCCGCCATCATTTCCGCCCAGGAGGTAACGCGCGATGCCCGCCTCCTCTGGCTGGAGGCCCCGGAGATTGCCCGCGCCGCCCGGCCGGGGCAGTTCGTCATGGTGCGCTGCGGCGGCGATACTTTCCTCCCCCGCCCCTTCAGCGTCCACCGCACCGACGGGGAAAGGCTGGCGCTGCTCTTCAGCGTCGTCGGCGGGGGCACCGGCTGGCTGGCCGCCCGTAAAAAGGGCGAGGCGCTCGATGTCTTCGGGCCGCTGGGCAACGGCTTCACCATCGCCCCAGACGCTAAAAACCTCCTGCTGGTGGCCGGGGGCATCGGCCTGGCGCCGCTGGTCTTTCTGGCCGACACCGCCGCCGCCTCCGGCCAGAAGGTGACGCTGATTTCCGGCGCCCGCGACGCCGACTGCCTCCTGCCGGTGGCCTCCCCGCAGCGCCTCTACGATAGCGGTACGCTGCCCGCCAGCCTCCACTGCCTCACCGCCACCGAGGACGGCTCCGAGGGCTTTAAGGGGCTGGCTACCCAGCTCATTCCCGCTTATCTCGACGGCATCGACCAGGTCTTCGCCTGCGGGCCGGTGGCCATGTACCGGACGATGGCGCAAATGCCGGAGCTAAAAAATAAATCCGTCCAGGTCTCGCTGGAGATTGTCATGGGCTGCGGGACGGGCGTCTGCTACGGCTGCACCATTAAGACGAAAAACGGCCCGAAACAGGTCTGTAAAGACGGGCCGGTGTTTGAGCTGGGGGAACTTGCGGGGCTGGACTGGGATACGCTGGGGCGGGGCAAACCTACGGGCTAAGCCGCGGATGACACTGGGTGGCTAGGGTGGGAATAGATAACACTGAGGGGTGGAGGGGAACCACCCCGTTTGACACCCTAGCGGCTCCACGGTTATACTTCATGGCCGGAACATAGCTTCAAAATACCCGCAAGGAGGAACGCCCGTCTATGAAAAACCTGCTCATCGTCTACCACTCCCAGAGCGGCAATACCGAGACCATGGCCCGGGCCGTCGCCGCCGGGGCCGAGGCCGCCGGGGCCAAGGTGACCCTGAAAAAGGCCCCCGACGTCGACGAGAAAGACCTGCTCGGCTGCGACGCCGTCGCCATCGGCACGCCCAACTACTTCGCCTACATGGCCGGGATGGTCAAGGACTTCTTCGACCGCGTCTGGATTCACGTGCGCGAGAAAATGGCCGATAAGCCCTACGCCGTCTTCGGCAGCTACGGGGGCGGGGGCCTGGCCGCCATCGAGAGCGTGGAGCACATCTGCGACGGCCTCCGGATGAAACGCGTTACCGACAGCCTGGGCATCCAGCGCCAGCCCACCGAGGAGAACCTGGCCGCCTGTAAGGAGTTGGGCAAAAAGCTCGCCGGGGGATAAATCTACGGGATAAGCCGAGGATGCCGCAAGGGCGGCTAGGGTGGGAATAGATAATTCCGATGGGGAGGCGGGGGAAACCCCCTGAAATCAGCTTTGACAACCCCTAGCCGGCGGGCTTATAATAAGGAAGGATTAAACACTCGCAAAGAGGTGAGTCGTATGGCAAATCAGGTCGGCAAGAGATACCGCTGCACCAAGTGCGGCTCTGAAATGATTATCACCAAGGGAGGCAGCGGCACCATCACCTGCTGCGGGCAGCCCATGGAACAGAAAAAGTAACCAGCCTATCAGGCAGGAGGACAGCAATTGGCCAGCCAACTAGGTAAAAGATACCGCTGCTCAAAATGTAATACCGAAGCCCTCTGCACCAAGGCCGGTACCGGCGAGCTTACCTGCTGCGACCAGCCCATGGAAGTCCAGGAAGCCCGCCCCATACCCTCATCGGACTAGCCCCGCCCTTACCCGTCAGGCCAGCCCGGGCGGCCCCTCGGATGACGGGGCCGCTGTGTCTAGCTATTCTTCCGCCTCGGGCAGGGCCTTGGACTCGGCGATTATCTCATTCAGCTTCTTCAGCAGCCGCGACTTGCGCCGCGCGGCATTATTAGCGTGGAGTATTTTCTTCTCCGCCGCTTTATCCAGGGAGCTGACCGCCTCGGTGACGGCGGCCTGAGCCACCTTGAGGTCGCCGTCAAAGATGAGCTTCTCCGCCTTGGTGATATTGGTCTTCACCTGGCTGCGGACGGCCTTATTGCGCTGCTGCCGCCGTGAGGCGACCCGCGTCTGTTTTTCGGCTGATTTACCCGTCAAGATTTACCTCCACTAATTTTTTCTGTCGAGCCGCCGCCGCCTTTGCGGGGCGGTTTCGGGGCAGCTCCCGGTTTGGAAGCCTCGTCGCCCAGGCGGCTCACACTGATGACGCCCTTGACGGCGTCGATTCTTTTGACAATCTGGCTCAGCTGGGCCAGGCCCTTGATTTCCAGGGTGAGAAATACGGTAATGGCCTGGCCATCGCCGCGGGCCAGGTTGACCGAGGTGATGTTGACCCCCTCCTCGGCGACGGCGGTGCTCACGTCGCGCACCAGGCCCACCCGGTCCCAGGCCTCCACCTGAACGTTGACCGGGTAGTAGTCGTCGCCCTGGCCCCACTCCACCGGGATGAGCCGCTCTTTCTCGTCCTCGTTGGCCACGTTGGGGCAGTCGGCACGGTGGATGCTCACCCCGCGCGAGCGGGTGATGTAGCCGATGATTTTATCGCCGGGGACGGGGTGACAGCAGCGGGCGATGGAGGTGACCAGGTCGCCGACCCCCAGCACCCGCACCGTCGTGGGGGTGACCCGGGGCGCGGCGGTGGCCACTTCCTCCTGCGCTTTTTCCTCGTCTTCCTGCGTGGCCAGCTTGATGACGATTTGATGGGCGGTGATGGTGCCGTTGCCGACCGCCGCCAGGAAGTCGTCCAGGTTGCTGTAGCCAAACAGCTCGGCCAGGGCGGGGCGCTCCGTCTGGATGCCCAGGCGCTTGAGCTCCTTATCCATAATCTGGCGGCCGCGCTCGATGTTCTCCGTCCGCTCCTGCTTGTTGAACCACTGCCGTATCTTGGTCTTGGCGTGGGAGGTATGGACGTAGCCCAAAGTGGGGTTGAGCCAGTCGAGCGAGGGGCCGCGGTTGCCCTTGGCGGCGATAACCTCGACGATGTCGCCGTTCTTGAGCTCGTAGTTGAAGGGCACCAGCTTGCCGTTGACCTTGGCCCCCACGCAGCGGTGGCCCAGGTCGGTATGGACGCGGTAGGCGAAGTCCAGCGGCGTGGCGCCGCGGGGCAGGTCTTTGATTTCGCCGCCGGGGGTGTAGACAAAGACCTGGTCGATGAAGATGTCCGTCTTGACCGATTCCAGGAACTCCTCGGCGCCGGCCACCTCGCGGTGCCAGTCGATGAGCTGGCGCAGCCAGGCGACTCTATCTTCGAACTGCATGTCCGGCTTGCCGCCCTCTTTATAGCGCCAGTGGGCGGCCACCCCGTACTCGGCGACGTGGTGCATGTCGTGGGTGCGTATCTGTATCTCCAGGGGCGTCTTGCCGAAGGCCATCACCGCCGTGTGCAGCGCCTGGTAGCCGTTGGCCTTGGAATTGGCGATGTAGTCGTCGAAGGCATCGGGCAGGGGATGCCAGAGCGAGTGGATGATGCCGATGGCGCTGTAACAGTCCTGGACGTTACCGACCAGCACCCGCAGCGCCAGGAGGTCGTATATCTCGTCGAAGTGCCGCCCTATCGCGGCGTACTTTTCCATCTTCTGATGGATGCTGTAGATGTGCTTGGGACGCCCCGAGATATCGGCGACGATGCCAACCTTGTCGAACTCTTTTTTAATTATGTCGATGGCCTGGGCGATGAACTTCTCCCGCTGGTTGCGCCGGGTGTCCACCAGCCGCACGATGCGCTGGTACTCCTGCGGCTGGAGGTAGTGGAAGGAGAGGTCTTCCAGCTGCCACTTGAGCTCCCAGATTCCCAGGCGGTGGGCCAGCGGGGCGAAGATTTCCAGCGTCTCGCGGGCATTGACGCGCTGGCGCTCCTTGGGGAGGGCGTCCAGGGTGCGCATGTTGTGCAGCCGGTCGGCCAGCTTGATGAAGACGACGCGGATGTCTTCGGCCATGGATACCAGCATCTTGCGGATGTTCTCCGCCTGCGCGGTGCCGGTACCGGAGGGGGCCAGCGAGACCTTGCCCAGCTTGGTGACGCCGTCGACGAGCTTGGCTATCTCCGGCCCGAACTTGGCCTCGATATCGGCCAGGGGCAGGCCGGTATCCTCGGGGATGTCGTGCAGCAACGCCGCGGCCAAAGAGCTGGCGTCCAGCTGGAGCTCGGCCAGGATATAGGCCGTCTGCACGGGGTGCTCGATGTAAGGCTCGCCGGAGAGGCGCGTCTGTCCGGCGTGCTTGGCGGCGGCAAAATTATACGCCTCCTCAATAACGGGGAGCTTGTCCGGGGGGAGATATTCCCCGGCCTTTTCCAGCAGCCTGCTCAGTTCCATGACATCCCGCCCCAAGCCGGAAATAGAGATATTGCTTTCTTTTGTTTTCATAAAGTAGGATGTGTCTTTAGTATAGCCCAAAAGGGCAGGGGTGTAAAACGCCGCCTAAATTTCGGTGCTGCCTCACCCCCTTTATCCCTACCCACGGGCTAAGCCGCGGATGTGCCGAGGGCAGTTTACCCGCCAGAGCCTTAGCGCAGGCGGGGCCTGGGCGGGAATAGATTACTCCGAACGGGGCGGGGCGGAGGGGGATTTTCCCCTCTCTCTTTACATACCCGCAATAAATACTGTATTCTAGCCTTAAGAATGACCAAGGAAAAACCTTACCAGGCCGCGCGCGGGACGGCCGATATCCTGCCGGAGGAGCAGCCCTACTGGCGCTACGTGGAGCAGGTGGCCGCCGAGGTAAGCCGCCGCTACGGCTACCAGCGCCTCGATACCCCCATCTTCGAGGATACCGGGCTTTTCCGCCGCAGCGCCGGGGAGTACACCGACCTCGTCCAGAAGGAGATGTATACCTTCGACGACCGGGGCGGCAACTCCCTCACCCTCAAGCCGGAAGGCACGCCGGCGGTCTGCCGGGCCTATCTCCAGCACGGCATGGCCAACCTCCCCCAGCCGGTGCGGCTCTATTATATCTCGCCCATCTTCCGCTACGACCGCCCCCAGGCGGGCCGCTACCGCCAGCACTACCAGTTCGGCGCCGAGGCCATCGGGGAGGGAGACCCCATTCTTGATGCCGAGATTATCGGCATGGCCTGGAGCTTCTATAAGACCCTGGGGCTTAAGGATATCACACTGCAAATCAACAGCATCGGCTGCCGGGCCTGCCGCCCGGGTTATCTGGCCGCCCTGACCGACTACTACGCCGCCCACACCGCCCGGCTCTGCCCGGACTGCCGGACGCGGCTTGAGAAAAACCCCCTGCGCCTGCTGGACTGCAAGCAGGCGGCCTGCCAGGAGATGGCCGGGGACGCCCCGCACTACGCCGACCACCTCTGCCCGGCCTGCGACGCGCACTTCGCCAGCCTGCAGAAATACCTCAAGCGGCTGGATATTCCTTTCCAGGTAAACCACCGGCTGGTGCGCGGTCTGGATTACTATACCCGCACCGTCTTTGAGGTGCAGCCGCGCGAAGAGGGCGGCCAGAGCACGCTGGGGGGCGGCGGCCGCTACGACGACCTCATCGAGGAGCTGGGGGGCAAGCCCACCCCGGCCATTGGTTTTGCCGCCGGCATCGAGCGGATAATCCTGAACTTGAAGAAAGCCGGCGTCGCCGTGCCCGCCCCACCCCCGCCCCGGGTCTTCATCGCCTGCCTGGGCGAGGCCGCCCGCGACGAGGGGTTAGCACTGGCGGCGCGCCTGCGGGAGGCAGGCATCAGCGTGGTTACGGCCGCCGGCGATAAAAGCCTCAAGGCCCAGCTGCGCCAGGCCAACTCGCTGGGGACGCGCTTCGCCGTGATTATCGGGGAGGACGAGGTGCGGACGGGTACGGCCACCCTGCGGGACATGGCCGCCGCCAGTCAGGAGAGCCTGCCCCTGGGCGAGCTGCCCGAGCGGCTGGCCGGCTAGCCCCCGCCCGTTAGGTGACGAAATTGTGACGATAGTACCAGTTTTTCCTAGCTTTTTAACACCTGGAACGTTATACTATAATAAGAAACTGTATCCTAGAGGGTGTTTTCTTCACTAAAATACACAAAATTATACAAATTTTATATAATTATGTAAAACTACACGTACCGGAGACCTTGACAAACCGCTGGTTTATGCTATAGTTATTATGATATTTGGTATACTTTGTTTAAGGTATGCCTCGAAAGGAGGTGGTGGTATGTCCGCAGCCCGCTGGGGCGAACGGAGCCAGGGGCTCCGCCAAGAAAACCCAAGGTAATATATCTCCGCGAACAGCGCTAGGAATCTTGTAGCTGTTTGGGGGGATATGGCATAAGACCTAAAAGACCTAAACTTACATAGGAGGAAATTAAAGGTCGATGAAAAAAAGACTAGTTAAACTTTGTGGCGTTGGTCTGGCGCTGATACTGCTGGCCAGTCTTCTCGTCATAGCCTTACCGGCCTCGGCCGCCACGCTGGCCTGGTCGACTCAGGCAATCCCCAGTCCTCTGACCTTCCAGATCTTCACAGCAGCAACACTTGGTGTTGACGCCTCATTCGTGAAGGTAGCGCCCAACGGCGATATCTTAGCCGTCGACACCAACCCGGCCGCGGCCGACGTCGTCTACCGCTCGATTGACGGCGGTGTCACCTGGATACCCTCGGTGGCGATTCCCGCCAACATCGTGGACCTGGAGATTTCGCCCAGCTACGCGACTGACGGCACCGTTATCGTGGCGGGCAATACCGTCGCCCCCTTAGCTCAGGTCTACATCTCCACCAACTGGGGTGCGACTTTCGCCGTCCTCGGCGGGACCGGGGGTGCTGGCCTCTTGGCCACCTCGGTGGCCGTTTCTCCCAACTATAACGCCGGCGTCGGCGAGATAGCCCTTGGCCTGGCCGACCCGCTCGCCGGTGTCGCGGCTCTTCCCGATGTCCTCATCTGGGGCCGCGGCGGCGTGCAGAACTGGGCAAGCTACGATGCTGTCTTCGCCGGTACTGAGGATGTCACCGATGTGATGTACTCGCCCAACTTCCCCATTGACGCCACCCTCATCTGCGTCGCCTCCACGGCGGCGCGCACCGCGGTGCACACCCTGGTCACCGGCGCCGCCTGGGATGCCACCATCGGCGCGGCCGTGGCCATTGCCACGCCGACCGGCGCCATCCTTGATGTTGGCGGGGTTGGTACCGGCATCGTCACTGCTGAGCTGGCCATCCCGTCCGACTTCAACGGCAGCCAGCCGCTGGCGCGCACCGTCTACGTGGCCGCGCGCAGTGGCCAGCCCGATGACAGGCTTTACCGCCTGGCCGTCGGCTCGGCGGTCGGCCCCACCCTGATTCAGCCCTCCACCCTGGTGGCCGATGCTACGTTCTCCAGCCTGGCCTTCGTCGGCATGGGCGCCACCGGCAGCCTGATTGCCGGCGCGGCCGCGAACACCCAGGTCTACGTTTCGACCAATCCTGCGTCGGTCTTCATTGCCTTCACGGCCGCCTGGGCTCCGCCCACCGGCGCTACTGTCGGCGGTGAGTGCACCTACGTCTACCCGGCCAACGACTACGCTACCAGCAGCCGCATCTACGCCGGCACGACCGGCCTCAACAGCGGCGTTTCCATCTCCGATAACAATGGCGCCAACTTCTACCAGTCCGGCCTCATTGATACCTTCATCGTTGCCCCCGCCGGCATCAACGACATCCAGGCCGTCAGCGCCACCGAAATCTTCATGCTGACCAACGACGGCGCTGGTGGCGCGGATAGCCTCTGGAAGAGCACCGACGGCGGCGCTGTCTGGTACCGCGTATACTCGGCTGTTCTCGCCGGCAATACCGGTATCGTCCGACCCTCCCCCAACTACGCGACGGATATGACCGTCTACCTGGCCGACATCAACGCCGCAGTGGTCGCCGGTAACATCCAAATCTCCGTCGACGGCGGCGCCACCTGGGCCGGACGCTCCTGCCCGATAGGCCCCGGAGATGTCGCCGTTAGAGACCAGTACACCATCTACGTCGGCGGCGCAGCGGCAACCAACGTTCAGTCCACCACCACCGGCGGCTGGACCTGGCAGGTAGCCGCCACGCCCATCGTGGCTGGTGGTGCCGTCAACCAAATCAAGGTTGACACGGCTACCGGCCACCTGCTGGTCGCCTCGGCCGCCAACGTTGTCTACCTCTCCACCAACGGCAACATCAGCTACGTCCCGGTCGCTGGTGGTTTGGCCATCGGTGCCGGCGGTAACGTTGGTGCAGGTATCGTTGAATTCGATACCAACTACGCCACCAACAGCACCATCTACGCCGCGGATAACGGTGCGGCCGGCGTCTGGCGCGCCACGATAGGCATCAGCACCAACTGGGGTGTTTTCGCCATTGACGGTGGCATCAACCTGTTGCCGCAGGACATCTTTTCCGACCCGTGCGGCGCACTCTACGCCACCGACATCACGGCCTCGACTCCCATAGCTGGCGGTATGCTCCGCATCCTTGACCCGCTGGTCCCGGTCCCGGCCTTGGTCGAGCTCGTTACCGGGGGTGACCTGCTCGTTGTCGGTGATACCCTGACCGTCATGACCAAGGGCGGCGACGTCATCTGGGCCGTTGCCCGCAACGTTTCCCTGGTGCGCACCTTCACCGACACCCTGTGCACCGCCACCCCGACGGGCATCACCCCGGCGGTCGGCAGCGTGGTGGACAACACCCAGGCCTCCGTCACCTTCACCTTCAGTGCTGTCCCCGGTGCCTGGAACTACACGATGCGCTACGACACCCGCGCCGACTTCCTCTCGGCTGTTCCCGTTAACTCGGCGATCCTCTTCGATCCCACCGTCGTCGTGATCGCTGCCGCTCCTCTACCTCCACTGGCAGTCCCCCGCTTGCCCGTCAACGGTCAGACCGTCTACTGGCAGGTACGAGTACGGTGGCCAGTGTTCGGCCCGTGGTCCTCGACCTACACCTTCAACACCGAGCTGGTAGCGGCGGTTGTCAACTCGCCGGTCATCCTCGGCCCGTTCGAGGGCGGCACGAACTACGGCGGCTGGGACGCCGATGTCAACCCCGCCTTCCAGTGGGGTAGCATCGCTGGCGCCACCGGCTACGAGTTCAAGCTGGGCACCGACGCCGCGTTGACCAACCTGCTGGTTGACCTCACCGGCGCCAACGCCCTGGGTGTTGTCAACGCCTACAAGCTGACGGCAGCCGTCTACACCCTGGACTACAACACCACCTACTACTGGACGGTAAGGGCCATCGGTGCTGGCACCAACAACACCTGGGCGCCCACCGTAGCCTTCACCACGGTTGGTGTCGCGGGTTCTGGCGCGGCAACACCTCCGACCGCTGCACCTCCGGTAGTAATCACGCAGGTACCCGCACCCACGATTACCATCCCGCCCGCACCGCAGGCAACCCAGGTAACCTTCCAGCCGCCTGCAACCGAGGAGATTTCCCCGGCCTACATCTGGGTGATAATCGTCATCGGTGCCGTACTGGTGATTGCGGTCATTATCCTGATTGTCCGCACTAGGCGCTCTGTCTAGTAACGACAAGGGATAATACCGTAGCCTTCTGAGGAAGGTTCGAGAGCCCCCCGAAATTTCGGGGGGCTCTCTCTTTCTCCTGAAAATTCAGCCGGGAAAGGCCGGAGGGGTAAACTTACGTTTAGATATCGTCCGGGCGGGGTGCCAGAATCTGCACGGGGACAATCCTGCCGCGCCGCAGCGTCGTCGCCCCCTCCGGGATGCAGATAAGGCCGTTGGCGCTGGCGATGGCCTGGAGACGGCTCCGGCCCCGGTAGAGACCCACGGTATAATTACCCGCCTCGTCCCGTGCCAGCACGGCGTCCTTGAACTCCGTCCAGGCGGGGTGACGGCCCTTGAGGCCCTCGGTGAGCCGGGCGGAGACCGTCTGGAGGGGGTGACGGGTATCCCCACCCAGGCGCAGCACGCCGGGCAGCGCCAGCTGGAGGAAGGCCATCTCGTTAGAGGCCGGCCCGCCCGGCAGACAGAATACCGGCTTGCTCTCCCAGAGGCCGAAGGCGATGCCCTTGCCCGGCCCCATGCGCACGTGATGGAATATCTCCTGCCAGCCGAGCTCGGCCAGCACCCCGACGACGAGGTCACGCTCGCTGCCCCAGGCGCCGCCGCTGGTGAGGATGACATCTGCGGCGGGCCGGTGCTTCCGTAGCTCCCGCTTGATATCGCCGCTGTTATCGTTGACCACGGAGGTGGTACTGGAGATGCCGAAGGAAGTCAGCCAGGCCGCCATGGTGACCAGGTTGCTGGCGTAAAGCTGGCCGGGGCTCAGTTCCTGGCCGGGGGCGACCACCTCATCACCGACGCCGATAACGGCCACCCGGGGCCGCCGGTAGACGCTCGCCCGGCTGATACCGGCCGCGGCCGCCAGCCCCAGGGTACCGGGGAGCAGCCGTTCCCCCCGGCGGACGATAACCGCCCCCTCCTTGACCTCGTCCCCGGCGCGGAGGACGTTCCGTCCCACCCCGGCATCGGCCCGGATACTCACCTCGTCAGGGGATAATTCCTGGCATAATTCTTCGGATACCACCGCCTCCGCCCCCTGCGGTATCGGCGCGCCGGAGTATATCTTGACGGCGCGGCCCGGCACCACCCCCCCGGCAAACCCGGCACCGGCGAAGACCGAGCCGATGACCTTGAGCCTTACCGGCCGCCGGACGGAGGCGCGGGCCACGTCCGCCGCGCGGACGGCGAAACCGTCCTTGAGGGAGACGTCGGAGGAGGGATAGCTCACCCGCGCTACCAGGTCTTCGGCGGCGATGCGACCGGCGGCGGAACTCAGGGGCAGCGGCTCCACCCCGACGGTGCCCACGTTGGCACTGACCAGGTCAAAGGCCGCGGCGAAACCCACGTAGCCGGTGCCCTCGTCAATCTCCTGAAAGTCGGTCGCCACGGTCGCTCCTCCGGTGGGAAATTCCTCAACACCAGTATATAATCACCGCCCCGGTTTGTCCAAATTAAGACCCCGCCAAAGGTATTGACTTCCCTACCATTTAGCAGTAGAATTCGCCATGTGTCAAAGAACAGGCCCCCCCGCCAAGCCACCCTGGGACGGCACGTCCTTTGCTTCGGGATTATCACTTTGCTTGGCCTCGGGGCCATTATCCCCGCCCTGCCCGCCGCCGCTGATGACGCGGTTACCTGGACAAGGGTCGCCATTCCCACCCAGGGCGAGGCCGGGGGCTGGGGCCTGGCCGACGGCTCCGATATCCGCCACCTGACGACCGCCCCCGACGGCACCCTTTACGCCGCTTGCGCCGGGCTGACCTACACCCTCTACCGCTCCGTGGATAACGGCTCCAGCTGGCAGCACATCGGGGGCGTGCAGGACGACATCGCCGGTATCGCCGTCTCGCCCGGCGATAACGGTAATATCTATTACGCCACGGCCTCAGACGTTTACCGCTCCAGCGACGGCGGCAAGACCTTCGCCTGGCTGCCGCCCAATCCCGGTGGGGCCGGCAGCGGCAATATTGTCATCACCTCGCTGGCGGTGGCCTGGGGTGGCAGCGATGTCATCGCCGTCGGCACCCGCGACGGTGACGCCGGCCAGTACGGCGGCGTCTACACGCTGGAGGCCGCCAATGCCTACTCGCTCTGGACGGATACCGGCGTGGGGGATTATGACGTCGGCGCCGTGGCCTTCTCGCCCGGCTACAACTACGACCGCCAGCTTACCGCCGTCCTCACCGACGAGACCGATACCTTCGTCGCCAGTAAAGTCGGTAATGCCGGCTGGGGCGACCACATCGGCCCGGCCCGGCTGGACCGGGACAACTCCGGGATGCCCACTCCCGTTGCGGCTGACTCACCGGCGGCGGTCGCCTTCCCCGGCGGCTACGACCCCGTCACCCCCGGCGGCATCCGGCATTTCTTCGTGGGCATTACTACCGGCACCGGCACCGGCGACGTGTATAAAATCTACGTCAATAACGCCCCGGCCGCCTCGCTGGCCATCGACCTCAACATCGGTCAGCTCTACGGTCAGGCCAATGTGGACATCCGGGGGCTGGCCGCCGGCGGGGGCAACCCGGCTACCGTTCTGGCCGGGGCGTCCGGGAGCGCCCAGGTCTATCTCAGCAGCGACGGCGGCACCTCCTGGACGATGAGCCAGAGAGAGCCGACCGGCGGGTCGGCCACGGTGGCACTTATGCCGCCGGATTTCGCCGTCAGCGGACGGATATACGCCGCCACCAGCGGCGACGGCAGCGCCCTTTCGGTGAGCCGAGACGGCGGCGGCACCTGGAACCAGCTGGGGCTGATTGACGGCGCCATCAGCACCATCGTCGACCTGGCGCCCTCGCCCGCTTACGAACAGGACACCACCCTCTTCATGGTTACCTTCGGCGGGGGCAATAGCAGCCTCTGGCGCAGCCGGGACGGCGGCAGCACCTGGGAGCGCATCCTGTCCAGCCACCTCAGTGAGGTGGACACCCTGACTTTGGTCGGCCTGCCGCCGCAGTACGGCGCGGGTGTCGCCACCGTCTTCGCGGCGGGGGAAAGCGACGGCAGCCCCACCCTCTGGCAGTCCGAGGATGATGGCCAGTGCTTCCGCCGCCGCCTGACCCACGACCCCGTTAGCGGCACCGCCTTCAGCATCGATACCTGGGCCATCGCCAGCGACAGCGTCCTCTTCGTCGCCAGCCACCAGACCGTCTACCGCACGGACAATGGCGGCTTCTTCTACGACACCGCGACCGAGGCCGGCGGCCAGCCCCTCAACTCCCTCGCCCTCTCCCCCGGCTACCCGCAGGACGGCACCATCCTTACCGGCAACAGCGACGGCTGGGTCTATTATTCTACCGATAACGGCGAGTCCTTCCAATGCCTGCCGGGAGATGCCGCCGCCGCGCCGCTTACCGACCACATCAGCGTCGCTTTCGATACCGGCTTCGCCGCAAACGCCACCGTCTACGCCGCCAGCGACAGCGCCGACGGGGGCGTGGCCCGCTTCGTCATCGGCGCCAGCACCGACTGGGTGGCCATCGACGGCACTTTGCCCGCCGGGGCCGAACTCAACCGGCTGCAGGTATCCCCGACGGGCACGCTCTACGCCGCCAACAGCGACAGCGGTGGGGGCCTGGAGCGCTGCCTCAACCCGAGCTTCCCCCTCGGCCCGACCTTCGAAACGGTGACCCGCGGCCTGGCCGATAACGCCACCCTCACCGGGCTGTGGCAGGCGGGCCGCCGCCTCTGGTCGGTGGATACTACCAACCTCAGGCTGATGACCTTTAACGATACCCTGACCGACCCGGTCGTGGCCGTTTCCCCCGGCGACGGCACCACCGGCGGCGGCACCCTGACCGACCACACTATCCGCAACGTCGTCCTCGACTGGGAGACCCTGCCGGGGGCCACCGCCTACCAGTGGCAGTGCACCGCCGGGACCAGCTTCGCCTCTATCCCCGACGGGCTTCAGGAGACCACCGCCGCCAGCTCCGCCCGCCTGCCGGCCCTGGAACCGGACACCACCTACCGCTGGCGGGTGCGAGCCAGCAGCCCGGTGCTGAGCCCCTGGTCGGCCACGCAGACCTTTATCACCACCCTGGATACCGAGCCCATCGCCCTCCGGCCGGAAAGCCCGCCCGCCGGGGCCAGCGGGGTGGCGGTGAAACCGGTCTTTCAGTGGACGGCCATCGCCGGGGCCACCGCCTACGAGCTGCTGGTGGCCGCGGCCATGGACTTTCTCCACCCGGCCATCGTCAAGACGGGTGAATACGCCCTCCCCAGCAATGCCTGGCAGTGCGACGTCGGCCTGGAATACGCCACCACCTACTACTGGAAGGTCAGGGCCATCAATAATAACTCGCTGAGTATCTGGAGCGCCGTGGGCGCCTTCACCACGGCACCGCCGCCGGAAACGACCGCGCCCCCAGAGGAAACGCCGGCGCCCGAGTTTCCGCCAACCGCCGATGCCCTGAGCCTGAGGTCGCCCGCCGTGGACGGCCTTATCCTCACCGCCACGCCGTCGTCAGCGTCAACGCCAGCGCCGTCGGCCCTGCCGCCGCCCGCCCAGGACGACACCTCCTTGCCCGACCCCGGCAACTCCTTTATCATTTCCGGCTGGGCCATCTACCTCGTCGGTGGGCTGCTCTTCATCATCACCTTGGCGCTGCTCGTCATCCTGGCCATGGCCCTCAAGATACGGCGCATCTAGCCCGCCGCCCATTGACACCGCCCGCCGGCTGTTATATTCTAATTCCAAACCAATCGTGCGGGAGGTTAGCGCTATGGCCAATACATCCACGGGCTTGCAGGAAAACATCGCCGCGCTGCTGTGTTATGTCCTGGGCTGGATCAGCGGCGTCGTTTTCCTCATCATCGAGCCGGAGAACCGGCTCATCCGCTTCCACGCTTTTCAGTCGATACTCGTCTTCGGGATACTTTCCGTCGTCGGCTTGGTTTTCCTGCCGGTGCCGGTACTGGGGGTAGTCCTCCGCTGGCTGTGCGGGGTGGTCGGTTTCATTATGTGGGTCGTCCTCATCGTCATGGCGGCGCAGGACCGGAAGTACAAGGTCCCCTGGGTGGGCAATCTGGCCGAAAAGTGGGCCGGGTAAAGGCGCCACCAAAGCCGCGCCGGATTTGACTGACCTCCCGCCGAAGCATTAAACTTGGCTTAGATAACCGGTCGGGAAGGAGATACCTATGCCACTAGTAACCATCAAGATTATCGAAGGCCGCACCGCCGAGCAGAAACGCGGCCTGGCCAAGGACATCACCGAGGCCGTCGTCAAGAACGTCGGCTGCCCGCCCCAGGCGGTCACGATTGACATCGTCGAGATGAAAGAGGGCAACGTCGCCCTGGGCGGCAAGCTCTTCAGCGACGGCCGCTAGCCGGGAGGCAATCTTGCACATCCTGGGCATCATGGGCAGCCCCCGCATCAAGGGTAACTCCGACCTGCTGCTGGACGAGGCGCTGGCGGGGGCACAGGAGGCGGGGGCCGAGACCGAGAAAATCATCGTCGATAAGCTCAAAATCGGGCCCTGCAAGGAGTATTACACCTGCCTCAAGGACGGCCGGTGCGCCATCCACGACGACATGGACCCCCTCTACGACAAGATACTCCAGGCCGACGCCGTCATCGTGGTCTCGCCCATCTTCTTCTATACCGTCAGCGCCCAGCTCATGGCGCTCATCAGCCGCTGCCAGGCGCTTTGGGCCAGGAAATACGTGCTTCAAGACCTGAATACACCGGTGAGAAAAGGGGCCTTTATCGCCGTCGGTGCCACCAAGGGCGCCAAGCTCTTCGACGGGCCCAAGCTGACGATGCGCTACTTCTTCCAGGCCATCAATGTTGAAATGACCGAGGAGCTGCTCATCCGGGGCGTGGACAAGCGGGGGGAGATTAAAGACCACCCCGAGCAGCTGGCCGCGGCCCGCGCGCTGGGGAAAAGACTGGCGGCCGCCTAGGCCGCCGCCTTGATATCGCCCCGGACGCCGATAGTCACCTCTTTGAAAGGCACGATGTTGCCGCTGGCCAGCATGGCCTGCTTGGCCATGTGCACCAGCCCGGCGCAGCAGGGCACCTCCATGCGCAGCACGGTGAGGCTGCGGAGGCCGGCCTGCTGGAGTATCTCGTTCAGCTTCTGCTGGTGGGCTTCAAAATCATCCAGCTTGGGGCAGGCCACCAGCAGGGCGGCGTTATCCCCCAGAAAGTCGCGGTGAAAATCGCCGTAGGCAAAGGGCACGCAGTCGGCGGCGAGCACCACGTCGGCCCCCTTGAGGAAGGGCGCCGTCGGCGGGACGAGGGTCAGCTGCACCGGCCAGTGGGAGAGCCGCGAGCCTACCCTCTCGGCGGGCGCTGTCGCCGGGGCCGGGGCGGGGGCAGCGGCCGGCCGCTCAAACTGGGTGACCGTCGCCGAAGGGCAGCCGCAGGGGAGCTTATCTTCGGCTTCGGCCTCAGCGACCTTGAGATGCTCCTCCACCGCCGCTTCGTCGAAGGCCTCGGCGGGGCGCTCCTCGATGCTGATGGCCCCCTGGGGGCAGTCCAGGCAGTTACCCAGGCCGTCGCAGTATCGCTCGCTGACGAGGCGCGCCTTGCCGTCGATAATCTTGAGGGCACCCTCGGCGCAGGCGATGATGCAGGCGCCGCAGCCGTTGCATTTTTCCTCGTCGATTTTGACTATTTTTCTCGCTGTCTTGGTGACCATGGCTACCTCCCTAGACTTCGCCCTTGATTGCCTTCCAGCGCTCCTCCCCCAGGCACTGCCGTGCCGAGGGGCACCAGTCGATGCAGGAGGGCGTCTGCTCTTTGTAGACATATTCGCCACACTTTTTGCACTTTATCCTGAGCTCGTCGGAGAACATCTCCACCTCGTTGCCGCAGTTGGGGCACTTGTATATGGCGGCCCGCAGGTTACGGATGTCCTGACCGGGGCACTTGCTTTCCATGCCAGTCACCTCCTCGCGCTACTTAGCCCAGACTATTTATTATAGGACACTTCCCCTCAATAGCTACAATGACTTTAGTCACACGCTACTAAATCCCACCCCACCCCCACGGTGTTATCTATTCCCACCCAGGCCGCCCTGGCACATCCGCGGCTTAGCCCTGAAAAATCCCTCTCTAACTCTCCCTTTACCAAAGGGAGAGGATGATTCTACCAAACCTGATATCAAGCGTTTTGACCAAATCTGTTTCCCTCCTTCTTAAGGAGGGAATAAGGGAGAATTATTCCCCAGGGGGTGGGGGAAAGCCCAGCGAGTAGTGGCAGGATGCCACAGGGCGGGCCGGGTGGGAAATAATATCTACGGGTGGGGCGGGATGAAGGGGAGTAGCCTGCGGAGAGGGGTGAGGTACATCAATAAGTTTGACTTCCCCGCGCCCGACGTGCTATACAGAAATAGCGCCAATTAAGACCGCCACCAGACATCACCCGGAGGATAAGCCCATGAAAATCACCAAAATCGAGTGTATCCCTGTCTCGATGCCCTTCGCCAAGCCAATGAAGATGGGGGGCGGCACCGCCGACTGTGCCGATTCCGTGGTCGTCAAGATCCACACCGACGAGGGCATAACCGGCATCTGCGAGACGGGGGACACCTCGCCCTGGTACATGGGTGAAAGCCAGGACTCCATCATGCACAACATCAATAAGGTCTACGGCCTCCAGATTCTCCTCGGCGAAGACCCCTTCAACATCGAGCGAATCGTGGCCGGGATGGATAAGGCCGCCAAGCTCAACAACCAGTCCAAGGCGGTCATTGATTACGCCCTGCACGACATCATGGGCAAGGCCCTGGGCGTGCCGGTCTACCAGCTCCTCGGCGGCCTCTCCAACCCCAGAATCCCGCTGGCCTTCGTCATGTCCTCGGGCACGCCGGACGAGGTGATGGCCGAGGGGCGCACCCTGGTCAAGGCCGGTTTCCGCGGCATGAAGCTCAAGGTGGGCGCCAAGTCCATCGGCGAAGACCTGGAGATGCTGGGGGCGCTCAGGCAGGCGGTGGGTAAGGACATCAAAATCATGACCGATACCAACGGCGGCTGGCACTATTTACAGGCGCTTCAGTTCCTCAAGGAGGCCGGCAAATACGACCTTTTCCTGGCCGAGCAGCCGGTGCCCTACTGGGACATCGACGGGATGGCCAGGCTGCGCCGCAAGGTGGACGTGCCCGTCTTCGCCGACGAGGCCGCCGCCGAGCCGAGCGACCTGCTCAAGCTATTACAGCGCGATGCCGTGGACGGCTTTTTCCTCAAGGTACCCAAGGCGGGCGGCATTCATAAGTCGCAGAAATGGGTGGCCATCGCCCGGGCGGCCGGTCTCATCGTCATGTGCGGCTGCATGATTGACTCCGGCCTGGGCGCCGCCGCCAACGCCCATTTTCTGGCCGCTACCGAGTGGCTGGGCCAAATCGAGCAGGAGGCCATCGGGCCCCTCAACCTCTACAATATCCACGACACGGTGAGCCAGCCCCTCCCCGACGACCTGGCGGTGAACGTCCTCCGCTACGAGGGCGGCTACCTCTACCCGCCCGATGGCCCCGGACTGGGCGTGGAGCTCAACGAGGCGGCGGTGAAGAAGCTGGCCACCCCCGGCAAGAGCCCCACGGTTATCGGGAAGTAAAGAGAAACCCATGAAAGAAACCGCCGTCGAGAAGCTCGCCGCCAATGTCGTCGCCACGCGCTACGAGAACTTCGGCGAAGACCTCTGCGAGGCCACCAAGTACCGCATTATTGATACGCTGGGCTGCCTCATCGGCGGCGCCAATGATACCGGCAACCCCGAGCTGGCCGCTCTCCTCACCGACGAGGGCGGGAAAGAGGAGGCCACCATCCTCGTCCACGGCGGGCGAGTACCGGCGGGCAGCGCCGCCTTGGTCAACTGCGCCATGGCCCGCTCCTTCGACTTTGAGCCGGTCAGCCCCCTGGTGGAGGGGGTCAGCTGTCCGGGGCACATCAGCGGCACCACCGTGCCCACCTCCCTGAGCCTGGCCGAGGCCGTCAACGCCAGCGGCCGGGAGATGATGACGGCCCTCCTTATCGGCGACGATATTGCCTCACGCCTGCTGGCCGCTTCCGGGTTCGGCTTCACGCTGGGCTGGGACGGCACCGGCACGGTCAACGCCTTCGGGGCGACGGCCATCGCCGGGCGGCTCACGGGGCTGGATAAGCCCCAGATGAGAAACGCCTTCGGCATCGTCCTCAACCAGATTGGCTCTACCTTCCAGATAATCTGGGACGGCACCACCGCCTTCAAGCTCCCCCAGGGCCTTTCGGGGCGGGCGGGCATCCTCGCGGCACGCCTCGCCAGGGCCGACTGGACGGGCCCGGTCGACCCCCTCTTCAGCCGGTTCGGCTACTACAAGATGTTCACCGAGGGCGCTCAGAAGCCGGAGGCGCTCACCCGCGGCCTGGGGCGGGCCTACTACGCCGACGGCACCATCAAGCCCTACCCCTGCTGCCGCATCCCCCACGCCGCCATCGACTGTGCCCTGGCACTGGTCAAACAGCACGCCATTAAACCCGACGACATTAAGAGGGCCGACCTCTACGTCGCCCCGGGCGGCATCGACCACATCTGCGGGCACCCCTTCAAAATCGGGCCCTTCCCCCACGGCAACGCCGCCTTCAGCTACCAGTACGTCGTCGGCACGGCCCTCCTCTACGGGTGCGTCAAACCGGAGCACTTCACCGAGCCGGCCATCCGCGACCGGCGCATCAATAAATTCATCAGTAAAATCAAGCTCTTCGCCGCTGAGGACGTGCCCCTGGAAGCCGCCCGGCTGACCATCGTCCTCAAGGACGGCCGCGAGCTTACCGAGTACGTCGAGATTGCCCGCGGCGACCCGCGCGTCAATCCGATGACGCCGGACGACATCATCGCCAAGTTCTGGATGAACGTGGATTTTAACGGCAAAATCAGCCGCGAGAAGGCCTCGGAGCTGCTGGCGATGCTGGAAAACCTGGAGGAGCTGGACAGCGTCCGCCGCCTTATTCCCCTCATGGTAGCGTGAGACCCTCCTACCCCACCCCGTCTAAGCTATCTATTCCCACCCAAACCGCCCTCAACATCCGCGGCTTAGCCCGTAGATAGCCCCACCCCTTTACCCCCGAACGAGGGGAGGGGTAAAATCATGGAGATAAACCGTGAATGCCCGGGGCGGGCCCGCCTCCCGAAGCCTCGTGCGGAGGGCAGGCTGGGTGGGAAATAACATCTCTGGGGGGCGGGGGGAGGGGTGGTATGCCAAATCCACCCCGCCACCCCTTCCCCTTGACGGATTGTCGCCAGAAAAGGGAGAATAAAAGGCCCGAAGAACGAAAGGACGGATAAAATGAACATGCCACAAGAGAGAATGGCGGAGCTACTCAGGACGGACCGGTTCCCCCGCTCCGCCAAATACGACCCCCAATGGGTGCTCGAGGGCTGGATGGGCCCCAACGCCCTCTGGCTGACGGAGTGGCTCGGCGAAGAAATGGAGCTCAAGCCCGGTATGCGCGTCCTGGACATGGGCTGCGGCAAGGCGCTGAGCTCTATCTTTCTGGCGCAGGAATTCGGCGTACAGGTCTGGGCCAACGACCTCTGGATAAGCGCCAGCGAGAACTGGCAGCGTATTCGCGAGGCCGGCCTGGAAAACCAGGTCTACCCTATCTACGCCGAAGCCCACGCCCTGCCCTACGCCGAGGGGTTCTTCGACGCCATCGTCAGCATTGATTCCTACCAGTACTACGGCACCGACGACATCTATCTCAACTACTTCCACAAGTTCGTCCGCCCCGGCGGGCAAATCGGCGTCGTCGTGGCCGGGCTGGCGCGCGACTTTGACGGTGCAGTGCCGGAGCACCTCGTCCACCGCCCCGACGGCAAGCCCTTCTGGCAGCCGGAGTGCTGGTGCTTCCACACCGCCGCCTGGTGGCATAACCACTGGGCGCACACCGATCTGGTCGACGTAACGGTGGCCGACGTCATGCCCGACGGGGTTAAGCTCTGGATTCAGTACGAGCAGGCCTGCGACGAGGCGGGAACGCTTATCTTCCCCTCCGAGGTGCCCCTCCTCGAAGCCGATGGCGGTAAGTACCTGGCCCTCATCCGCGTGGTGGGCCGCCGCCGGTAGCAAGGAACGGGCATTGTGCTAAAATAAACACAGGAGGCAATGCCCATGAGCGACATCGACGACATTCTCAATAACAGTAAAACGGTGGCCGTGGTCGGCCTCTCCGCCGACCCGGCCCGGCCCAGTCATATCGTGGCCAGTTACCTCAAGGAAAACGGCTATAAAATCATACCGGTCAACCCCAACGAGAAGGCCATCCTCGGCGAGACCAGCTACCCCGACCTGGCTTCAATACCCGCCAAGGTGGATGTGGTGGACATCTTCCGCAAGCCCGTGGACGTGCCCCCCATCGTGGAGGCGGCCATTAAAACCGGCGCCGGGGCCGTCTGGATGCAGGAGGGCGTCGTCAACCAGGAGGCGGCGGCCCGGGCCCGTCAGGCCGGGCTCAAGGTGGTCATGAACCGATGCATGCGCAAGGAGCACGCCCGGCGCCACGGGGGGTAGAGGACGGTAAGCGGGAGGCCAGCGGCATGGAAAACAAATTAGGTGACCTCGAGGAAAAGCTACGCCGCGGCGAAATCACCCCCAAAGAGGCCAAGCGCCAGATGCATGCCCGCGGCCTCGGCGAGAAGAATACCTGGTTCTACACCGTGGGCTATATCGCCGTCTGGGTCGTATATTTCGCGCTCTGCATCCTGCCTGCCCTGGCCACCGAGTTCGAGGTGAGCGCCCTCGCCTTCCTGGCGAAACTGCCGGTATACAAAGTGCCGCTAGTCTTGATCTATATCGTGGCGGCCGCCGCCGCCGCGGCGCTGGCGTTACTCATCTGGATGAACCGCACCCACCGGAAATGGGGCGGGCTCAAGGAGGCCGGCGAGACCATCACTTTCTACCGCCAGGGCCCGTTCCGCGTTATCCGCCACCCCGGCACCCTCGGCTTCATCGTCGGAGGAACCTGCCTGGCCATTTTCATGGGCTGGGCGGGTTCCTTCACGCCGCTGACGATTGTGGCCATTATCCTCTGGCTGGTCGTCCATTACGCCGTGACGCTCGGGGAGGAGAAGGAAAACATCGCTAAATGGGGCGATACCTACCGGCGCTACACGGAGGAAGTCCCCAGGTTTAACTTCATCCAGGGGCTGTGGCGGCTGTGGCGCAGGAGAGCGGTTTAGCCCGTAGTTTTCCCCCTTTACCCCCCAGCTCTCTTGACTATTCCCCAATAATAGTTTATATTATTAACTATATAGTATATATACTGTCATTTATGTATACTGTATAGTTTGTTTACCATATCGCGCTGCGGGAGGGAGATGGCCATGCCGGACGACATTCTGGGCCGAGTCGCCGTGGACTTGCTGTCCGTACCACCCCTCATTTTTCGTTTCTTGAGGCGCAAGCTCATCAAGACGACGCTGGCCGACCTGGACGCCGACATCAAGATGCCCCATTTTGAGATTATGATGGTGCTCAGCGAGGAAGGCACGCTTCACGTGGCCAAAATCGGCGAGAGGCTGCAAATCGCCAAGGCGCAGATGACCCACCTCATCGATAAGCTGGTGGCGCTGGATTTGGTGCGGCGGGCAATGGACGAGACCGACCGGCGCACCCTCAACATCGCCCTCACCGAGAAGGGCCGGGCGCTACTGGAAGAGCACCATACCTGCCTGGTCAACGCGGTGCGGGAAAACATGTCCTCGCTCTCCCTGGGCGAGCTGGAGGCCCTGTCGGACGCCCTGAGGACCCTGCGTGATACCCTTTTTAAGCTACAGTAATCTAGACGACAAATCATCGACACACCGAGGAACCATGAAGAACCCCACGCCCAACCGAAGCCAGAACGTGCTCGACGACGACCACATCGGCCGGCTGCTCGCCAAGCTCACCCTGCCCGCCTTCCTGGGCATGTTCGTCATCACGCTCTATAACGTGGTGGATACGATATTCATCGGCCACTACGTGGGGCCGCTCGGTATCGCCGGGCTCTCCCTGGTGTTTCCCTTACAGATGCTCTCGATGGGCATCGGCCAGATGATGGGCATGGGCGGCGCCTCGCTCATTTCCCGCCTCATCGGCGCCAACAACATCCCCCGGGCGGAGCACGCCCTGGGCAACGCCTTCAGCGGCACGGTGCTCCTCTCGGCGGTGGTAGCCGTCATCGGCCTTTCCCGGGTGGACTTCTGGCTGCGCATCATGGGCGCCTCCGACGCCGTGCTGCCCTACGCCCACGACTACATGACCATCATCCTCTTCGGCATGCTTTTCCAGACCTTCGGCATGTCCATGAACACCTTAATCCGCGCTGAGGGCAACGCCCGCGTGCCGATGATAGGCATGATGATTGGCGCCGGTACCAATATCGTCCTCGACGCCATCTTCATCATCCCCCTGAATATGGGCGTCGCCGGGGCCGCCTGGGCCACCGTCATCGCGCAGGTCATCGCCGCGGCCTACTTCCTCCGCTATCACCTGGGGGGCCGCAGCTTCCTCAAGCTCCACTCACGCAATCTGATAATCCGCTGGCAGATAATGAAAGATATCCTGGCCATCGGCGTCTCGGCCCTGGCGATGGTGCTGGCCGGCACGGTGGCCTCTATCTTCGTCAACCGCCTGCTCGTCGAGTACGGCGGCGATATCAACCTGGCCGCCTTCGGCGTGCTGCACCGCATCATGCTGTTCGCCCTCATGCCGGGCATGGTGCTGGGGCAGGGTCTCCAGCCGATACTGGGCTTCAACTACGGGGCCCGGCGCTACGACCGGGCGCTTCGGGGCATCCGCCTGACGATTACCGTGGCTTCGTCGCTGAGCCTGCTGGCCTTCTTCGTGCTCTATTTCTTCCCGGAGCCCATTATCCGTGTCTTTACCAACGACCCCGGGCTAATCTCGGTAAGCGTTTATGGCGCCAGACGCATCTTTCTGGTCATGCCGCTCATCGGCTTTATGATGGTCGGGATGACCATCTTCCAGGCCATCGGCAAGGTGGTGCAGGCCATCGTCACCTCGCTGTCGCGCTCGGCCATCTTCCTCCTCCCGTTGATACTCATCCTGCCGCGCGTCTGGGGCATCGACGGCGTCTGGTGGGCCTTCCCCATCACCGACGTCCTCACGCTGCTGCTGGTGGTGGCCCTGCTGGTGCCCCAGCTGCGGGACTTTTACCGCAAAAGCAAGCTCCCTACCGACGAGCCGGAGAAGTTCAACCTGGCCCCACCGCCCGTCCGCTTGGGCTAGGCAGTAAACAGCGTTGAAGAGTTAAGGTATGAACCTCACCCCCTGTATCCCCCTCTCCTGACAAGGCGTCCCGCAGGAGAGGGGGAATTTATAAAAAAGAGGGGCTTCACCCCTCTTAAACACCCCGGTGGGAAGGATATAGTGGTACGCTTTGTTTCTCGCCACAAAGGGGTGGGGTAAAGGGGGCGACATCTCCGGGCTAAGCCGCCGATGCCGCGAGGGCGGCTTGGGTGGGAATAGATTACTCCGTAAAGTCTTGGACTATCTCCTTATGCTATAATATAGCACCACCACGGAAGGAGTCCAAAGTGCCCCAAAATCCCCTGGACTGGCTGCTGGAGCCCACCGACATCGGCGTAAAATACCTGGCCAGCCGCGACCTGGCCGGAACCGGCGCCGGGGAGCTGGCGGCACTCAAGCTGGCGGCCCACCGCCAGGGCCCCATCGCCGCCGTGCTCGCCAAGATGCAGCCGGAGGGCTACTGGGCACAACCGGGGCACGGCTATTACCCCAAGTACACCGGCACGGTCTGGTCGCTGATTCTGCTCGCCCAGCTCGGCGCCGCCATCGAGCTGGATAAGCGCCTGGCCACGGCGGCGGCTTATATCCTCGACCATAACCTCACCGCCGGCGGGCAATTCACCGTCAACGGCCTCCCCTCGGGCACGGCCGACTGCCTGCAGGGCAACCTGCTGGCCTCCCTGCTCGACCTGGGCTGCGCCGACCCGCGCCTGGATACGGCCTTCGAGTGGATGGCCCGCAGCGTCACCGGGGAGGGCGTGGCCCCGATGCAGGATAAGAAAGCACCGCGCCGCTACTACGCCGGCAAGTGCGGGCCCAATTTCGCCTGCGGCGCCAACAACAAGCTGCCCTGCGCCTGGGGGGCCACCAAGGTCATGCTGGCCTTGGGCAGGCTGCCGGCGGCCAAACGGACGCCGCTCATCGGGCGGGCCATCGCCGCCGGGGTGGTCTTCTTCTTCAGTAAAGACCCGGCCACGGCGGACTATCCCTGCGGCTACGCCCCCAGGCCCAGCGGGAACTGGTGGAAATTCGGCTTCCCCGTCTTTTACGTGACCGATATCCTGCAGATTGCCGAGGCTCTGGTAGCGCTGGGCTACGGCCGCGACCCGCGCCTGGCCAACACTATCAAGCTCATCCGCGAGAAGCAGGACGGCCAGGGGCGCTGGCCGCTGGAGTACGACTACACCGGCAAGACCTGGCTGGACTTTGGCCCCAAAAAACAGCCCAATAAGTGGGTTACCTTAAGGGCGCTTAAGGTGCTCACCAATCTTTAACGACGGTCAGCCGCAGCCGGTATTTGTCCCCGGCTATCTCGCCGGGCCCCTCCGGGTAGGGCAGGAGGCTGGCGGTTATTGCGTAATCGAGGAAGGTATCGTGGGCCACACCACCCAGGCCCGCCTCGGTGAGAATCATGTCATAGCTGTCCCCCTGGTACGTCAGCTGCACCGTGTAGCTGGCGCGGCCCTCCCAGACACACTGCACATCGAGAGGGCAGCGGCTGTCCTCGATGACATTCTCAAAACGGAGTTGCAGGTCTTCGCCGGCGATGACGCCCGTTTGCCCGACGGCCAGCGTGAAGGTGGCGTTCAGGGCTGCCGGGATGGTATCCACGTTGCCGCCGGCGCAGCCCGCCAGCAGCGCTATAATCCCGATGACACCGGCTAAAAAGATGACTGTTTTACGCATTTCCTGCCTCCTCCTTAAGACTTGATGCCAGCTCGGGCCAGCCCCTCCCGGCATTCTTTTCGCTCCGGGCCGGGTTGCCAGGCCGAGCAGCAGCCGGGCTTGACGGGATGGATGGCGCAGGCGGCCAGGCCGTCCTCGTATTTCAAGAAAACACAGGCGCCATTGACGTGCCTTATCAGGCGGTACTCGGTATACTGCCAGCGGGGATCGTCGTAAAGGCGGTCCCAGTCGTCGGGGGTGATGCCCAGGTAAGCGGTGATGCGGGCGATATCCGCCGGCCCCACGAAGGCCTGGTGGCGGGTGCAGCAGACCCCGCAGCGCCGGCAGGCTATCGCGCCCGGCGCCGGCGCGGACTTTACCTTTTTCGCCGGTTGAGCGGCCAGATTGTCCATTGGGTCATTTCACGATAGCACTGATTTTTTTGAACTTCTCGCCCTCGGCCACCTTGAGCAGCTCGAAGAGGGCCATCTCCAGCGTCGTCGGGAGGATGCCGGTCTCGCCCAGGCGGTAGAGGGTGACCAGCTGGTTTTTGGGGTCGCGGGAGGCGATGCAATCGGTGACGACCTGCACGCCGTAGCCGGCGTGGGCCAGGGCGCTGGCCGTCTGGTAGACGCAGATGTGCGCCTCGATGCCGGCGATAAGCACCTGCGTCCTCTTCAGCGAGCGCAGCGTCTTGATGAAGGCCGCCTCGTCGCAGCAGGAAAAGCTCGTCTTTACCACCGGTTCCATCTCCGGCAGGAGCTTTTTTATCTCCGGCAGGGTGGCGCCCAGCCCCTGGGGGTACTGCTCGGTAACGAGGACGGGGACTTCCAGCGCCTTGACCCCCTGGATGAGCTTAAGGACGTTTTTGAGGAGCTTGTCCTTTTCGTGCATGGCGGGGAAGAGCTTTTCCTGAAAGTCGATGAGCAGCAGGACGGTGTTTTTGGTGACGAATCGCGGCGGGATGTTCACGGGCACCTCAAAGCGCACTATTTAAGCCGACCGGCCGCCCGGCCCGGCCAGCCTAAACAGTATAGGCACGCTACCGGTCGCCTGTCAAAAACCCGCCCGCTAGACCGGCCGCAGCGTCCCGGCGAAGACCTGCCAGGCCAGCGCCGACTTGGCGATGAGCGAGAGCAGGATGTAGACCCTCTCCCCGAAGAGATAGTCCCGCCAGGGGCCCACTTTCTTGTACTGCAGCACCATGTTGAGGGCGAAAGAGAAGAAGAAGACGAAGAGCGTGGGCAGGATGACGTAGACGAAGCCAGGCACGCCCTCGTCGGCCTGGGCCAGCGAGCCGAAGAAGTAGATGGCGATGGCCACCCAGGGGGCGATACCGGCGATGCAGCCGACGACGTAGCCCGTCCAGTTGGTCTTTTTGGTCGTCTGGTTGTGCACCTCCATGATGAGGCCGCAGAGGTTCATCACCCCCGTCAGCACGAAGGCCATAATCAGGGCGGCCAGGTCGTAGACGCCGCAGAGCATCCCGATGAGGACAATCATCAGCGAGGCGCTCAGGGCGTACTCGTACCAGCGGGCGTAGTTGATGCCCTTCTTGAGGTTGCCCACGTACCAGCCGAAGACGCCCGGCGAGGCGACGGTGAAGTGGGCCACGGCCGAAAGGAGCAGGAAGACGGCCACCATGATGCCGAAGGGGAGGTTGACCAGGGTCTCCGTGGCCGGCCAGAGCTTACCCAGGGTCTGGTCGTAGGTGAGGAAAGAGGTGGTGATGGGCAGCCTGAAGTCATTGGAAAGCAGGATGATGATGACGGCCTGGGCCAGGTGCAGGCAACCCATAAAGACGTTATAGAGACGTAGGCGGGTGAAATGGGGCTCGTAACTCATTGTCGCCCTCCTTTACCTGGTGATATCTGGTATTCAGTTTTATATAAGTCTAGGCCAAAAAGTGCCCGCCGTCAATATACTACCCCTATCCGGCGGCGAGGCCATAATTGTGCCTCTGGAGAGCTTAAAGGGAGGTAGATTACGCAAAAAGGCAATAAAACGTAAAAATTTTACGCCCAACCTATTGCTATTTGGCAAGACTCAGTATATAATAGGCTCTGGTGGTTTTCAGTCTAGGTTATCACAGGCAACTAAAGTACTTTATCCCGACCCAGTTACGGATGACCTTAGCTCTAACCAACTAACTTGAGAAAGGAGGTCATCCGTTGAGTTTTGAGGACAAGTCACTCCAGTGTGCCGATTGCGGGGCGACCTTTACCTTCAGTGCCGAGGAGCAGGAGTTCTTCCAGTCCAAGGGCTACACCAACGAGCCCAAGCGGTGCCCGGCCTGCCGTCAGGCGAGAAAGGCCGAGCGCTACGGCTCCATGGACGGCGGCTACCGCACCCGCCAGATGTTCCCCGCGGTTTGCGCCGAATGCGGCAAGGACACCGAAGTTCCCTTTGAGCCCCGCGAAGGCCGTCCGGTCTACTGCAGTGAGTGCTTCACCAAAATCCGGTCCAACCGGTAATCATCCGACGCAAGGATGATGAAAATAGGCCGGGGAGCAATTCCCCGGCCTGTTCTTTTGGGAAATGCCCCGCTTTACTCGCTGTAAAGGTAGAGGGGCCGGGCATCGGTGATGAGGCGCGTCTGGCGGGCCAGGGCCTCGCGCACGTAGCGGGGCAGGGCGAACATCCCCCGGTGGGTGATGCCGTCGTAGCAGCGCAGGCCGGTCAGCCCCCGGGCGGCGATTTTTTTATCCACTTCAGCGGCGGTGAATTCCGCCGGGTCGTGGCGGCGCGAGGCCAGGCAGAAACCCCAGGGGCCGCCGAAACAGGGCATATGCGTGGCGTAGGCGGCGACGCTGGGGAAAACGCTCTTAAGCGTATGATAAACGGCGGACAGGTTTAATAGCTCGGTCAGCGCGGCGGACCCCGCCTGCACGGCGATGAGCCCGTCGGCGGTGAGCCGGCCGCCGACCAGCTGGTAAAATTCCTGCGTATATAATAAATAGGCCGGCCCCTCTTCGATAGGGTCGGGCAAATCGATAATAATGACGTCGTAAGTATCGGACGAATCGGCCAGAAACTTTCGCGCGTCGGCGTGGTGCAGCTCGGTGCGGCTGTCCTCGAAGGCGCCGGCGCTGTGCTCGGGCAGGTAGCGGCGGCAGAGGGCGATAACCTCGGCGTCGATATCCACCATCACGGCCCTTGCCACCGTCTTGTGGCGCAGGACTTCCCGGAGCGTGGCGCCTTCGCCCCCGCCGGCGATAAAGACGCGCCGCGGCGCGGGGTGGGTAATCAAGGCCGGCTGCACCAGGGCCTCGTGGTAGATGAACTCGTCGGCATCGCTGGACTGTATCTTGCCGTCCAGCACCAGGCACCGGCCGAAGTTGCGGCTGCGGGCAATCTGGTACGCCTGGAACGGCGTGCGCCCGGCCGCCAGCACTTCGTCGAGGCGGTGCAGCTGCACGAAGCCATCGTTGACCTTATCTTCGAGCCATTTATCAGGGTCGCTGTCCATAACTTAAAACCGTGGCCTACACGGTCACCAGAAGCCCCCTCTGTATCTCCGTCAGGGATGGGTTGCGGCACCCGAGCTTGTCGATGATGGTCTGGGCGGCCACCTCGGGGCGGACGGCCGTGCCGCAGGTAAAGATGTCGGCGGCGGCGTAGCCGTACTCCGGCCAGGTATGGATGGAGAGATGGGACTCGGCGATGACCACCACGCCGCTGACCCCCTGCGGGCTGAAGCGGTGGAAGGACTCGCCGAGGACGACGGCGCCGCAATCAACGGCGGCGCTCACCATGGCCCCCCGGAGCAAGCTCAGGTCGTTCAATGCCTCCTTGTCGCAGTCGTACAGTTCTACCAGTAAATGTCTACCTAGTGCATTCAATCACCTGCCCCCCTTTATAGATTTTCCAGGCAACGAGCCAGATTTTATACCATCCGTACGCTTGATGCAACCGCGCCCCAAATAAAAAGTCCCCGAGCCAGTTTGCCACCCCAGGAACCTCCCCACTGCCCGGTTGCCCGGGAGCGGGAAAAAACGGCCAGCCGCGGCTGATGCTTATTCCGCTATGTTGATAATCACCCCTTCTGTCCGGCCGCTCAGGCCAGCGCCGGTATACTCAGGTTCTTCTCGACCAGCTCGGTAAGTTTCTTGAGCTTTGGCTCCTGGCGGCAGCGGACTTTCTCCAGGGCCGCCTCGATGCCGTCGACGATGGCGGCGGCGGGGCGGTCGGTGGCGATGATGGGTATGGCCCGGGCCTCGGCCTTCTGGAGGACGTTATAAAAAGGCGGCTCGGAGCCGCTGCCGCTGAGGACGAGGCACTGCGTCGGTGTTTCCAGGGCGGCCAGCTGCATGTCGGGGCGGTCGGCCCGGACGATGGCGGCCTTGGCGGTCTTGCGGGCGAAATAGTCTAGGCCAGAGTCCACCACCATCGCCCCCAGCATGTAGTTCTCGACGAGCTCGTCCGCCTTCTCGGCGTTGTTGAGGAGCTTCCCCCCGACGATGGCGGCCAGCTCGCCGACGGAGACGGCCAGCAGGGCGCGGTCTTCGGGGATGACCCCCAGCACCTTGATACCCGCCGCCCCGAACTGTCTGGCGGCATCGGCAGCGGCGCGCTCCAGCTGGCTTACCGGGACTTTGTTGATAACCACGCCCAGCAGGGCCTTGCCGAAGCCCCGGTAGACATCGGCATATTGGCTCTTTTGACCGGAGTAGACCTCGATGGCGATGACCTTGGCCTGCTTATCTTTGGCGGCGGCGTAGGCGTCCTGCGTCACGGGGTCGTCCACCTTCGCCCCGAGGCGGCCTTCGGCCAGGACGACCTCTTTACCCCCGGTAGCCCCCAGGACTTCCTGCATAAAGGCGGCATCGCCGTCGCTAGCGCCGGACGTCAGATAGCCCACCTTTTTGCCTTCTTTCGTCAGGTTCCGGGCCAGACCGGCGCCGATGGCCGTCTTGCCGGCGCCCGCCGCCACCGAGACAATATAAAGAACGCCCAAGCTTCACCCCCGGCTGAATTTTTAGGACTAAAACAGACCAATATATTATAATCCTTTAAGACTGTTTCGTAAAGGGGTATAATAGGGCAGCACGGCCGCACCGGCGACTAAGGACGAGAGGGAGATTCCCGATGCAAGAGAAGCTTTCCGTCATCGTACCCACCTATAACGAGCGGGATAATGTCGTCCCCCTCGTCGAGAGAATCGCCGCGGCCCTGGCCGGCCAGGACTACGAGATACTGCTGGTGGACGATAACAGCACCGACGGCACCATCGCCGCCGCCGAGGCGCTGGCGGCGGAGCACCCGGTGCGCGTCCTCGTCCGCCGCGATGAGAAGGGGCTGGCCACGGCCGTCCTCCACGGGCTGGCCCACGCCGAAGGGCAGGTTATCGGCGTTATGGACGCCGACCTGCAGCACCCGCCGGAGGTCCTGCCCAAGCTGGTCGGGGCCATCGACGCCGGGGCCGACCTGGTGGTGGCCAGCCGCTACGTCCCGGGCGGGGGCTGCCCGCAGTGGGGGCTGGTGCGGCGGATTATCTCCAAGGTGGCCCTGAATATTTCCCACCTGTTGCTGCCTTTGTCGCGGCGGGTGAAAGACCCCATGAGCGGCTTCTTCATGTTCCGGCGGGATAGACTGGGCGACGCCCGGTTTAAGCCCATCGGCTACAAGATACTCCTGGAGATTATGCTCGTCGGGGATTTTAAAGACGTCCGCGAGGTGCCCTTTATCTTCGAAGACCGCAGCGCCGGGGCCTCCAAGCTCAAGGCGAGTACCCAGCTGGAATACCTGCGCCATATCTTCAGCCTGATGGCCCGCACCGGCGAGCTGGCCATGGTCATCAAGTTTACCGCCGTGGGTATCAGCGGCATCGCGGTAAATCAGGGCTTCCTCTGGCTGCTGACGGAATACGGCGGCCTGAAATACTACCTGTCGGCGATTGTCGGCATTGAGGCGTCCATCATCACCAATTTTATCCTCAACGATTTCTTCACCTTCGCCCGGCAGCGCGCCGGCAAGTCCTTTCTGGGGCGCCTCCTCAAGTTCAATCTTATCTGCCTGACCGGCGCCGGGATTCAGTACGCCCTGCTCCGGCTGTTTACCGATGTCGCCGGGGTATACTACCTGGTCTCCAACATCATCGGCATCGTCGTGGCCTTCATCTGGAATTACTTCATTAACCGGCACTGGACATGGAGATAAAAAGTCGGCTGACCCGCTTTTACCGCTGGGAGTATTTCTGGCTCTTTATCATCGTCCTGGCGACGCTGGCGATGCATTTTGCCATCATCACCAACCCCTCCGACCTCATCCTGGACGAGCAGCACTACGTCAAGGACGCCCGGCTTATCATCAGCGATGCCGAGACCCAGCGCATCGAGCACCCGCCGCTGGGCAAACTCTTTGTGGTGACCGGCATCACCGTCTTCGGCGATAACCCCTGGGGCTGGCGGATTTTCCCCATCCTCTTCGGCACCGCCGGCATCGTCCTCTTTTACCTCATCTGCCGCCGGCTGGATATGTCGCGGCGGGCGGCGTCTATCGCTGCCTTTCTGCTCGGCCTGGAGAACCTCACCTTTCTGCAGGCCAGCGTGGCCATGCTGGATGTCTTTTACGTCACCATCATGCTGGCGGCCTTCCTGCTCTACCTGCAGCGGCGCTACATCGCCACCGGTGTCGCCGTGGGCCTGAGCGCCCTGGCCAAGCTCAGCGGGGCCCTGGCCGGGCCGGTGTTGGGCATCCACTGGCTCTTCACCAGGGGGTGGCGCGATAACAAATGGTTCCTCATCACTATCTTCTTCGCCATCGTGGTCTTTATCTATTTCATGATAATTTTCGACCTGGCCATCGTGCGCACTTTCGACGGCTTCGTCGACCCCATCACGCGCATCAAGACGATGCTCACCCAGAGCGGCACCCTGACCTACGCCGCCGTCGACCACCCCTCCAAGAGCTACCCCTGGGAGTGGCTCTATCTCTACAAGCCGATGGCCTACTGGATAATGCCCCACTACACCGCCGCCATCAGCTTCACCATCTGGGCCTTAATCGTCCCCTCCTTCGGCTACATGGTCTACCGGGCCGTCAAGGGCAGCAACGCGGCGCGGTTCGGGGTGGCCTGGTTCACCGGCACCTACCTGCTCTGGGTGCTGGCCGTCCTCGTCACCGACCGGGTGAGCTATATCTTCTACTTCTACCCGACGGTGGGGGCCGTCTGTATCGGGGTGGGGCTGATACTGGAGCGGCTGCTGCGGTTCTTTAAGGAGCGGCCGTCCGGCAAGCTCCGCTGGGCGGCGCTGGTTATCGTCATCGGCTTTCTGGCGGCGCACCTGCTTTCTTTTATCATCCTCTCGCCGCTGGTGCCGGTGGACTTCGCCGCCTGGGTGGGGCTGACCGGCTGATACCGGGGACTTTTGCCCCCGCCACCCCATCGGAGATATCTATTCCCACCCAGGCCACCCTCGGCACATACGCGGCTTAGCCCCAAGTTCTTACCCCGCCACCCGATAATGCGTGGGGTGGGGAGAAAACCCCGCTGAGTAGTGGCAGGATGCCACCGGGCGGGCCGGGTGGGAAAGAAAATCTGGTGGAGGGGCGGGGCAAAGGGCCGCTACTTTGCTTGACTTTAGCCCGGTGTTATAATTACTTTAGGTCATCGGGGGGCCAGCCATGCGCGAGGCCGTGCTTTACGAAAAACTGCCGGACTCCAGGGTAAGGTGCTCAACCTGCCAGTGGCGCTGCCGCATCAATCCGGGCAAATACGGCGTCTGCGGCATGTACCAGAACCAGGACGGCACCCTCAATAACCTCAACTACGGGCGGGTCTCGTCCCTGGCCGCCGACCCTATCGAGAAGAAACCCCTCTTCCACTTTTACCCCGGCACGCTCTGTTTCTCGCTGGGGACGCTGGGCTGCAACTTCCACTGCAAGCACTGCCAGAACTGGGAAATCTCCACCGCCGACGGCAGCGCCCTCAGCCACGGCTGCCGCGAGCTTTCCCCCGAGCAATCGGTGGCGCTGGCCCAAAAATACGGCTGCCGGGGCATGGCCTGGACCTACAACGAGCCGGTCATCTGGCTGGAGCACACGCTGGAATCGGCCAAACTGGCCAAGGAGGCCGGTCTCTACACTGTCTACGTGACCAACGGCTACGCCACCCCGGAGGCGCTGGATACCATCGGCCCCTACCTGGACGCCTGGCGGGTGGACATCAAGGGCTTCTCCGACGAGTTTTATAAACAGCTGGCGGGCATTCCCCACTGGCGCGAGATTCTGGACGTTACCCGGCGGGCCAAGGACAAGTGGGACATGCACGTGGAGGTGGTCACCAACATCATCCCCACCATGAACGACGACGAGACGCAGCTTGGCGGCATCGCCGGGTGGATACACGATAACCTGGGCGAGCTGACTCCCTGGCACGTCACCCGCTTCCACCCCCACCACCACCTCACCCACCTGCCGCCCACCCCCCTGGAGACCATCGAGCGGGCCGTCACCATCGGGGAAAAGGCGGGGCTCAAGTTCGTTTACGCCGGCAACGTCCCCGGCCACCAGAGCGAGAGCACCCGCTGCCCGGCCTGCGGTAAGGCTGCCGTGAAGAGGTACGGCTACGAAACGGATGCCGGGGGGCTTAACGGCTCCAAATGCCGGTCGTGCGGGGCGGAGCTCAATTTCCGCCCCAGGGAGGGGTGAGATGATAAGAAATCCTTACGCCGCCGGGCGGTACTACCCCGGCTCGGCGACCGAAATCCGCGAAATGTTGGAGGTGTTTATTGATAAGCAGGCGCCTAAAGAGGACGCCGTCGGCGCGCTGCTGCCCCACGCCGGCTACCCCTATTCCGGGGCGGTGGCCGGGGCGGTCGTCTCCCGCCTCAAGTTCAAGGAGACCTTCGTCATCATGGGGCCCAGCCACAGTGGCCTGGGCAAGCCCTTCAGCGTCATGGCCGAGGGAACGTGGCGCACGCCCCTGGGCGACGTCAAGACCGATACCGAGCTGGCGCAGGGGATTATCGCCGCCTCCAAGTACGCCGAGGCCGACGAGGCCGCCCATCGCCAGGAGCACGCCGTGGAGGTGCAGCTGCCCTTCCTGCAGTATTTCCAGCCGGATATCCGAATCGTCCCCATCATCCTGGCCCACGCCCCCGCTCAGGCCTACCAGGAGGTCGGCCAGGGCATCGCCAAGGCCATGCAGAAATTAAAACGCGAGGCGGTAATCATCGCCAGCGGCGACATGACCCACTACGAGCCGCAGGCCGTCGCCGAGAAGAAGGACCGGGCCGCCATTGAGGCCATGCTCGCCCTCGACGCCGACGAGCTTACCCGCCGCTACGAGGCACTGAACATCTCCATGTGCGCCCACGGGCCGGTGGTCGCGCTGATAACCGCCGCCAGAGAGCTGGGGGCCAGCGGCGCCGAGCTGGTGAAGTACCAGACCAGCGGCGACACCACCGGCGACTACGACGCCGTCGTCGGCTACGCCGGGGTCATCTTCAAGGCGGCGCGCCATCCCCTGGTGGAGCTGGCTAAAGCGACCGTGGAAAGCTACGTCCGGGAGGGTCGTACGCCCCCACCCCCCCAGACCCTCACCCCAGAGATGCGGGCGCAGGCCGGGGTCTTTGTCTCCATCCACAAGCGCGGGGCGCTGCGCGGCTGCATCGGCACCTTCGAGCCGCAGCAGCCCAACGTGGCCGAGGAAATTATCACCAACGCCGTCAGCTCGGCCACTCGCGACCCCCGCTTCAACGCTATCACCCCCGACGAGCTGGCCGATTTGGACTACAGCGTGGACGTGCTCACCCCGCCCGAAAAGATAAAAGACGAAAGCTCACTCGACCCCAGCAAGTACGGCGTCATCGTCGCCGCCGGCTGGCAGCGCGGCCTGCTCCTGCCCGACCTGGAGGGCGTGGACACCGCCGCGCAGCAGATTGAGATTTGCCGCCAGAAGGGCGGCATCGGCCCGGACGAGCCGGTGGAGCTTTATAGATTTGAAGTTAAGAGGTATAAGTGAGGGGGAGGAGAGAAAATTTAGTTAATGAAGAAACCGTATCAAGAGAAGATAATTTATAATGAAGCCTTTATCAAGGCAATGGGCAAGATTACTGTTAAGTTTGGATTGATTGAAGAACTAATAATAGATTGCATCAATATTTTAATGGGAATAGAAGGCGCGAGCGTTGTTACAGCAGGATTAGCATTTTCACGTTTATTAGCTATGTTAAAAGCATTATATATGCAAAAATATAACATCGGGCGAGATGACGACTTACCAAATTACGCTAAGGAAATGTTCTCGCAGGTTACAAACGTAAACGAAAAGAGGAATCAATTCGTACATTCTTATTGGCATAAAGGTAAAACACAAGATTCTCTTGAAAGAATTAAAAGGCAAATAGATAGAAAGGGACTCAAAATTGATAACGAACAAATCGACATACCAAAAATTGAGGATGTAGCCAATTACATTGAATCAGTCGTTTATTTAGTATATAAGTTTTCTCTGCACATTCGTCAAACAGTACTAATATCTCCTCCTAATGGAGCAGTAATTTCGGATGGGAAAATAGAATTAGTTTGGCAAGAAGTCCCTAACGCTGTAGCGTATGAATTACTAATTGCTACGAGTCCTGACTTTCCAATTCCAGTCGTTAATGCAACAGGTAGTAACAGTATTAGAAATACAACATTTAAATACGAGGCAACTACTGGTGAAAACATGACCTATTTTTGGCGAGTAAGGCCTATAATGCCAATCGCTCCTGGATATTGGTCAGATATTGGAAGCTTTGTGGTTCAATAAAGCAGGACATCTAAGAGGGGCGCAGCCCCTCTCCCTAAACCTCCCCCTCTCCTGCGGCACGCCTCGCCAGGAGAGGGGGACACAGGGGGTGAGGTAAAAAAGGAGGCTGAGGAGAAAGGGAAATGAAACTGGACACCATCGCCGTTCACGAAGCCGGTCACGCCGTCATGGCCGCGGCTCATGGCTTTGAAATCAAAGAGGTCTACATCGAGAAAGAAAAAGGCAGCACCGAGATTGCCCTCCCGGAATTGTCGGCCGGAGCCAGGGCCATCCTGCGGGAATCGAGGGCAGACATCATCAATCTGGACCTGATTAACAACCGGGCCTTCCCCGACCTCAGCCTCGATGAGAAAATAAAGGACTCCGCCGACGAAGCGACCCGGAACCTCGCCATCGAAATCGGCAAGATTGCCGATGTCTTACTGGCCGGATGGGTTGCCGAAGAAACCCTGGCCCCATACCTGAAGACCGAAAAGTACGAGAGGCGCGCCGGCCTGGGGGCATTTGTGGCCAGGGCGAGTGAAGACGTAGGGGATATCTGCAAAATAATAGGGTTATCTGGCAAAAACACCCAGGGGGTAATGGCCTGCCTTATCGACGTACTGATACCGCAACCGACCGACCCGGTGAGCCAGTACCCGGAGCCGCTCCAATCCTATCTCGCCGGCGAGAGCCGAAAACAATTTAAGGAGAAACAGCTTACCGCCGGGTTCATCACGGAACTCCGAGACCGGTTTATCCGCCAGACCGGCTGGGACGGATACCTCCTGTCGTCCCGGAGTTTGGAGCCCAGAACCGTGGCCGCCTGGCTGTACGGGAAGCGGGATGGCTTGAGCGACCGGCTTTTCCGCCAAGGAGCAACCCGCCAGCAGTGTATCGCCCTAGCCAAGCGGCTGGCCAGAAAGAAAAGGCTGACCGGCGCCGAAGCCATCAAGACCATCGAGAAAATCGGGAAAGATGCCGGGGCGGTAGAAGCCCCCGGAGAGATAAAGGATACGGACGAGAAAATGGGCAATATCGAAAAGCGGGCCAGCGACAGCAGGCTGCCATCAAAAAGACGGTATTCCCCTCCGCCCCGAAGGCGCCGCCGCTAGAAGGCGGCCGGGTGGGAATAGATAACACCGAGGGGGAGGTGATGGGGTTCTTAACAAAAAGCTGGATAAATATACCGATATAGGGTAAATTGATAAGGGGCCAAAAACCCCGGAGCAGGTAAGAGCCATGAGCATGGACATGTTCGCCCAGCCGGAAAGTAAAGGGGAAGGCCAGGAATCGGCCCTCAACGCCCCTTTGGCCACCCGCATGCGCCCCAACAGCCTGCATACCTTCGTGGGGCAGGAGCACATCATCGGCAAGGGGCGCGTGCTGCGCCGCGCCATTGAGAGCGACCGCATCCCCTCGGTGATTCTCTGGGGCCCGCCCGGCTGCGGCAAGACCACCCTGGCCTATATCATCGCCAACACCACCGGCGCCCACTTCGCCCCGGTCAGCGCCGTCAGCGCCTCCGTCAGCGACCTGCGCCGCATCGTCCAGCAGGCGGCCGAGCGGCGCCAGGCACGCCTCCAGAAGACCATCCTCTTCATCGACGAGATTCACCGCTTCAACAAGACCCAGCAGGACGCCGTCCTGCCCTACGTCGAGGACGGCACCGTCACCCTCATCGGGGCCACCACGGAAAACCCCTCCTTTGAGGTCACCTCGCCGCTGCTCTCGCGCACCCGCGTTCTCCCCCTCAAGCCTCTCACCGGCGAGGAGATACAGACGCTCATCCTGCGGGCGCTCAAGGACAAGTTCCAGGGCATCGGCGCGCTCAACGCCGAGCTGGCCCCGGACGCTATGAACCACCTCATCGCCGGGGCCAACCAGGACGCCCGCGTCGCCCTCAACACGCTGGAGACGGCGGCCCTGAGCACCACCCCCGACGAAGAGGGGCGGCGCCTGGTCACCCTGCCCACCATCGAGGATGTCCTGCAACGACGGGCGATTGCCTACGACAAGGCCGGCGACCAGCACTACGGCCTCATCTCGGCGCTGCACAAATCGATGCGCGACTCCGACCCGGACGCCACCATCTACTGGCTGACGATGATGCTGGAGGCAGGCGAAGACCCCCTCTACATCGCCCGCCGTCTGGTGCGCTTCGCCTCAGAAGACGTGGGCATGGCCGACCCCCAGGCGCTGGTCATCGCCATGGCCGCCCAGCAGGCGGTGCACTTTATCGGCATGCCGGAGGGCAACCTGGCCCTGGCCGAGGCGGCCGTTTACCTGGCCACCGCCTCCAAGAGCAACTCCCTCTACGTGGCCTATAACCGCGTGCGCGAGCAAATCAAGGGCGGCGCCAGCGAAACGGTGCCCAACCACCTGCGCAACCCCGTCACCAAGCTGGACCGGGAGATGGGCGTCGGGGAAGGCTATAAATACGCCCACGACTACCCCGACCATTTTGTGGAGCAGCAGCACCTGCCCGACGCCCTCAAGGGCAAACGCTTCTACATGCCCGGCAAGCTGGGCTACGAGCGGCAGGTGCTCGACCAGATGAAGGCCCGCCGGCAGATAAAAGAGGCGCCGGACGAGGCGGACAAGCCGGACGATACCGAAAGCTAAGGAGAGATAGCCATGGTGAGGTTGCCCTTTATCCCCAAGGAGCAAAAATTCTTTGACCTCTTCGAGGAGAGCGCCGCCAACTCGCTCCGGGCCGCCGAGGCGCTCAAGGAGATGATTGATTCCTGGCAGTTCCTCGACAGCCGCGTGGCGGAAATCACCGAGCTGGAGCACCGCGGCGACACCATCACCCACCAGATTATATCGATGCTGCATCGCACCTTCGTCACCCCCTTCGACCGGGAGGACATCGCCCTGCTGGCCCACACCCTGGACGACATCATCGACTTCATCCACGCCTCCGCCGACGCCATGTTCATCTACAAGGTTGAAAAGCCCACCGAAAGGGCCAAGGAACTGGCCGACATCATCATCCGGGGGGTCGCCGAGGTGCATATGGCCGTCTCCGGCCTGCGGCGGCGGTCGGAGCTGAAGCAGATTATGGAGAGATGCGTGGAAATCAACCGCCTGGAGAACATGGCCGACCGCGTCTACCGCGCCGCCATCGCCGAGCTCTTCGACAACACCAAGGACATCGCCAAGCTCATCAAGTGGCGCGAGATTTACGAGCACATGGAAAGCGCCACCGACCGCTGCGAAGACGTGGCCAACGTCCTCGAAGGGGTAGCCCTCAAGCATGCCTGATACTTCACTGCCGCTGTTTATCCTGATTGTTCTTTTATCCGTAGGCTTCGCCATCGTCAACGGCTTCAACGATGCCGCTAACGCCATCGCCCCGGCCATCGGCGCCCGCTCAATATCACCCCGGGACGCCATTATTATCGCCGCCGTGGCCAATATGGCCGGGGCCTGCACCGGCACGGCGGTAGCCCATACCATCGGCAAGGGCATTCTGGTGGCGGATGCCATATCTTTCCCTACCGTAATCGCGGCCTTAATCGCCATTATCATCTGGGGAACGCTGGCCACTTACATGGGCCTGCCCATAAGCCTGCACCACGGCTTCATCGCCGGGCTGGCCGCCGCCGGGATGGCGGTGGCCGGGAGCGGGGCCGTAGTCTGGGGTGTTATGGGGCAGATTCTGGCGGCGGTAATCATCGCGCCGGCACTCGGCTTCGCCGGTGGTTTTGCGGCCATGATTCTGCTGTACTGGGTGTTCCGGCGGACTCCCCCGGAAAGGATGCGCCGGAACTTCAGCCGGGGGCAATACCTCACCACCGCCTTTATGGCCTACAGTCACGGTAAGAACGATGGCCAGATGCCGATAGGCGTTATCACCATGGCGATGGTGGTCTTTAACAGCGACCCCGGCCTGTGGGACCGGCTCTCATTCTTATCCCCGGAAACGTGGTGGATAATCGTCGTACCGGCGCTGGCCATCAGCACCGGCACCGCCCTGGGGGGCTGGCGGGTTATCAAGACGATGGGTATGAGAGTAACCAGGCTCCGACCAACTCAGGGGTTCGCCACTCAGGCCGCCGCCGCCACGGTTATCGAAGTGGCCTCCCATTTCGGTATCCCGGTGAGCACCACCCACCTCATCAGCGCGTCAACCATGGGGGTGGGGGCCACCGAGCGTTTTTCGGCGGTGCGCTGGGGGGTGGCCGGCAGCATCGTGGCGGCCTGGATACTTACCTTCCCCATCTGCGGGCTGCTGGGGTATTTCTTCTCCTGGCTGCTGCACGCAGTGCTCTAAAGGCCTGATGCAGAGGGGGCTACTCCTCCCACCTCACCCCACCCGATGATTTACTTTCCCACCCAACCCTGCCCTCCGCACGAGGCTTCGGGAGGCGGGCCACCCCGGGGCATTTCTGGCTTATCTCCATGATTTTACCCCACACCACCAGGGGGTAAAGGGGAAGGAAAAACCACGGGCTAAGCAGTTGGCGTGCCGAGGGCGGCCTGCCCGCTGAAGCTTTAGCGTAAGCGGGCCAGGGTGGGAATAGATAACTCCAATGGGGCGGTGGGGAGGGGCAATCTCTAAAGTGTAATCTCCCGCGGGCTGACGCGGCATTTTTCGGCGGTGATAATGGCCTTCACCTCGGCCACGGCGCGCTCGGCCTCGCCACGGCGGTTAATCACCATGTAATCAAACAGGGGCAGCTTGTCCAGCTCCCCCTTCGCCGTCGCCAGCCGCAGCTCCAGGTCGGCCGGGGCCTCGGTGCGGCGGGCCTTGAGCCGCTCGGCCAGGTCTTCCAGCGAGGGCGGCGCCAGGAAAATGAGCACCGCCAGCGGCACCTTGCGCTTGATGGTGGCCGCCCCCTGCACGTCAATCTTGACGATGGCGTCCTTCCCCCCGGCCAGGGCCTGCTGCACCGCCTGGCGGGGCACGCCATACCAGTGGCCGTAGACCTGGGCGCACTCCAGCAGCCGGTCGGACTCGCGCATTGCCTGGAACTCTTCGGGGGAGACAAAGTTATAGTGCTCGCCGTCCTTCTCGCCGGGGCGGCGCGCCCGTGTGGTATTGGTGACGATGAATTCGATAGGAAAGCCGGACTCCCGCAGCCCGTTGAGTATTACGTCCTTACCGGCGCCGGAGAGGCCGGAGAGGACGAAGAGCAGGGGCCGGGCGGGCGGGCGGAGGGGATGGTGCTTCTCACGGCTCATCGGCGCCTTCGCTCAGGTCCGACTTGAGCATCGCCGCGGGGCGGCCGGTATGCAGGCGGCTGGCGATAGTCTCCGGGGCCAGGGCCGCCAAGATGATGTGACCGCTATCGGTGAAGATGACCGCCTTGGTACGCCGCCCGCTGGTCATATCGACAACCTTGCCGTTGTTCTTACCATCGTGGATGACGCGCTTGGTGGGGGCCGAATTCGGCGAGGCGATGGCGATAGCCCGGTTCATCGCCAGAATGTTACCAAACCCGATGTGCACCAGATCTATAGCCATATTATCACCTCGCGGTATGATTCTGGGAAAAGTCCTCCCCTAAACTAGCACTTGTCTTGGGGGATGTCAAGGGCGTTTTGTATTGGCCCCCGCTCCATTTACCCATCGGGCGGGCAAACCGGGCTAACCCCCGGAAGAAAATACAAGTTTTAGCCCTTTCTTTGCGGCGGATATTATGCTAGAATATAACTTGGAAACAGAGCTTTAACAACTGCATAGCTTAAGCCCGGAGAAGAGCCTCCTGGTGGTTAGAGCGGGGTGGCCCCACCCGTTCCCATCCCGAACACGGAAGTGAAACGCCCCAGCGCAGACGATACTGAGGGGGTAACCCTTTGTGGAAAATATGCCACTGCCAGGAGGCTTTTTCAATTTCAGCCGGCGGCTTCTCCCCAATAATCAATATCAACTAGACTCCTCATGCTTGCTTTTACAAAATCCTTTATTATAATATTAGGAATAGAGGGGGTACTGCCCCCGGCTTACGCCGCACCAGGACAAAGACATGGCCAGCAGATTTGAAAAATTCTCGGAAAGGGCCCGCCGCGTCCTCACCATCGCGCAGGAAGAGGCGCGCAACCTCAACCATAACTACATCGGCACCGAGCACATCCTGCTCGGGCTGGTACGCGAGGAGGAAGGCGTGGCCGCCAAGGTGCTCACCAACCTGGGCATCGGTCTGGGTAAGGTGCGCTCCGCCGTGGAGTTCATCATCGGCCGGGGCGAGAAGCCCGGCAGCGGCGAGACCGGCCTGACCCCCCGCGCCAAGAAGGTCATCGAGCTGGCCATCGACGAGGCCCGCCAGATGGGCCACAACTACATCGGCACCGAGCACCTGCTGCTGGGGCTCCTCCGCGAGGGCGAAGGCGTGGCCTCCAGCGTGCTGGACAGCTTCGGCATCACCCTGGACCGCGCCCGCGCCGAGACGGCCCACATCCTCACCCAGGGCACGCCCAAGGCCAGGCTGACCCGCTCCACCTCACGCACCCCGGCCCTCGACCAGCTGGGTATTGATTTAACCGCGGCCGCCCGCGCCGGCAAGCTCGACCCGGTCATCGGGCGGCACAAGGAAATCGAGCGGCTGATACAGATTTTATCGCGCCGCACCAAGAACAACCCCGCCCTCATCGGCGAGCCGGGCGTGGGCAAGACGGCCATCGTCGAGGGGCTGGCCCACCGCATCGTGGCCGGCGACGTCCCCGAGACGCTGGAAGACCGCCGCCTCATCGCCCTGGACATGGGCTCGCTGGTGGCGGGGACGAAGTACCGCGGTGAGTTCGAGGAGCGCCTCAAGAAAATCATCGAGGAAATTAAGACGGCCGGTAACTGCGTGCTCTTCATCGACGAGTTTCACACCATGGTGGGGGCCGGCGCCGCCGAGGGCGCCGTGGACGCCGCCAATATTTTAAAGCCTTCCCTGGGGCGGGGCGAGATACAGTGCATCGGCGCCACCACCCTGGACGACTTCCGCAAGTACGTGGAGCGCGACGCCGCCCTGGAGCGGCGCTTCCAGCCGGTGCTGGTGGAAGAGCCTTCCGTGGACGCCACGCTGGACATCCTGCGCGGTATCCGCGAGCGCTACGAGGAGCACCACCATTTAACCATCAGCGACGAGGCCCTCAACGCCGCCGCCAATCTGGCCTCGCGCTACATCCCCGACCGCTTCCTGCCGGATAAGGCCATCGACCTCGTCGACGAGGCGTCGTCGCGGGTGCGCATCAAGCACCGCACCATGCCCATTACCCTCAAAGAGGCCAAGCAGCTGGGCGATAACATCCGCAAGGACAAAGAGGCGGCCCTGAACACCCAGGACTACGACTATGCCTCGGAGCTGCGCGAGCGGGAAACGCAGATAGACGAGAAAATCAAGCAGCTTGAGGCGGAGTGGAAGAACGAGCAGGAGCAGGACCAGCCGGAGGTGACCGCCGAGGACATCGCCGAGGTGGTCAGCATGTGGATTGGCGTCCCCGTGGTGCAGCTGGCTGGCGACGAGATGAGCCGCCTGCTCAACATGGAAGAGGAGCTGCACAAGCGCATCGTGGGGCAGGACGAGGCCATTACCACCATCTCCAAGGCCATCCGCCGCGCCCGGGCCGGCCTCAAAGACCCGCGCCACCCCATCGGCAATTTCATCTTCCTGGGGCCCACCGGCGTCGGCAAGACGGAGCTGGCCCGCACCCTGGCCGAGTTCATGTTCGGCAGCGAGGACAGCCTGATACGCATCGACATGTCCGAGTTCATGGAGAAGTTTGCCGTCTCCCGCCTGGTGGGGGCGCCGCCCGGCTACGTCGGCTACGACGAGGGCGGCCAGCTTACCGAGGCGGTGCGCCGCAAGCCCTACTGCTGCATCCTGCTGGATGAAATCGAGAAGGCGCACGAGGACGTCTTTAATTTACTTTTGCAGATATTCGACGACGGCCACCTCACCGACGCCAAGGGCCGCCGCGTGGACTTCCGCAACAGCGTGATTATCATGACCTCCAACATCGGCGCCGAGCTCATCCGCAAGGGCGCCAGCATTGGCTTCACCTCGCGCAGCGACGAGGCCAAGACGCGGGAGCAGAGCTACGAGCGGATGAAAGAAAACCTCCTCGGCGAGCTGAAAAAGCGCTTCAAGCCGGAGTTCCTCAACCGCGTTGACGACCAGGTGGTCTTCCGCTCGCTGGACAAGGAGCAGATACGCGCCATCGTCGACCTGATGCTGGCCAACGTCTCCAAGCAGCTCATCGAGAAGGGCATCTCCCTCAAAGTGACCGACGCCGCCAAGGACTTCCTCGGCGAGAAGGGTTACAACGAGGAATACGGCGCCCGGCCGCTTAGGCGCGTCATCCAGAACACGATTGAAGACCGCCTCTCCGAAGACCTGCTGAGCAGCAAGTTCCAGGCCGGCGATACCATCGTCGTCGACCTCAAGGGCGAGGAAGTCGTTATCCACGCCGAGCCCGTCGGCGCCGTGGGTGCCAAAAAGAAATAGTCCGGCGTGACTTATATAACCGACTCCGGTATAATGGGGCGGTGAGTTCAGCGAGTTGAGCCCACCGCCCTTTTAAATTAGGAACTTGGCGGTAACCAGAAAGGAGCTTTAAAATTTGGCACAGGAAAAGGTTGAAGTTCCCATCACCGGAAAGGTTCTCAGCATCGACGTGAAGGTGGGCGACACCGTCAAGGAAGGCGATGTCATCTGCATCCTGGAGTCCATGAAGATGGAAAACCCCCTGCTGGCCCCGGTGGACGGCACCGTGACCGAGATAAACGTCAAGGTCGACCAGGTGGTCAAGCCCGGCGAGGTGATTGCCATTATCGAATATTAAGGGGATAACTGGCGGCAGATTATGGAGTTTCATCCCATCGTATTCGCCTTGATAGCCTACGGCGTGGCGGCCGTCATCGCCGTGCTGGTAGCGCTCATCATCAAGGTCATCGCCGGCCTCGTCCAGCGGAAAAAGCCCCCCGCGGAGGATAGCGCCGCACCCAAGACCTGAAGGCGGTTGAGCTATGTTCTTTTTAGAGTTCTTCCAGGGTCTCTATACCTTCACCATCACCGAGCCGGATATCGTCATCGGGCGGCTGTTGCTGGTGGCCCTGGGGATTCTCTTTATCTATCTTTCTTATAAGAAAGTCCTGGAGCCCCTCATCATGCTGCCGCTGGGCATCGGCATGATTGCCGTCAACGCCGGCCTGATGGTTCTGGAGACAAGCTACGTCAGCGGCCTCATAACCACCCCGTCCGGCATCACCATCGGGAACCTCTTCGCCAACCCCCTCAGCAACCTCAACGAGCTGATGTACTTTCTCCAGGTGGATTTCCTGCAGCCCGTCTACACCTTCATGTTCTCTAACGGCCTCATCGCCTGCCTGGTCTTTATGGGCATCGGCGCCATCACGGATATTGATATTTTGCTGGCCCGCCCCGGCATGAGCCTCTTTCTGGCCGTCTTCGCCGAGCTGGGCACCATCGCCACGCTGCCCATCGCCATGGGCATGGGCCTCCTCCCCAACGAGGCGGCGTCCATCGCCCTGGTCGGCGGGGCCGACGGGCCGATGGTGCTCTACGGCTCGCTGCGAATGGCCCCCGACCTCTTCGTGCCCATAACGGTGGTGGCCTACGTCTACCTGGGCATCTGCTACGCCGGTTTCCCCTTCCTGGCGCGCATCATCCCCAAGCGCCTGCGCAAGGTGGAGATGGACTGGCGCACCATCCCCCAGGTGCCCGCCGGGGCCAAGTTCGCCTTCTGCATCGCCACCTTTACCCTGCTGGCCTTCCTCTTCCCGGTGGCCACGCCGCTCTTCGCCTCCTTCTTCCTGGGGCTGGCCGTCAAGGAGGCGGGCATCACCCGCTTCGTGGAGTTCCTCTCCGGGCCGCTCCTCTACGGCTCGACCCTCTTCCTGGGCTTCACGCTGGGGGCCCTCCTCGGCGTGGACATCATCCTCAACCCCAAGGTGCTGCTGCTGCTGGCCCTGGGCGTCATCGCCCTGACGCTCTCCGGGCTGGGCGGCATCGCCGGCGGCTTAATCTTCGGCAAAATTACCAAGAAACCCTTTAACCCCCTGCTGGGCCTGGCGGCTGTATCCTGCGTGCCCACCACCGCCAAGGTCGCCCAGAAGTGCGCCCTCCAGGTGAACAAGCGGGCGATGATACTGCCCTTCGCCATGGGGCCGTGCGTGGCCGGCGTGATTACCACCGCCATCATCACCGGGATTTACATCAGCGGGCTGCAGTTTTTGGGGGGGTAGTTTTCACCGGCTTAGCCCGTGGTTTATTTTTACCTCACCCCCTGTGTCCCCCTCTCCAAACTGGAGTAATAGCTTACCCACTGTCATTTTGTCTGGAGAGGGGGATTTATTAATTAAGAGGGGCTTCGCCCCTCTTCGCAGGCTACTCCCCCTGGGAAAATCCCCCTTAATCCCCCTTTTACAAAGGGGGAAACTTAAAACAGAGATGAATGTAATAGCTTCTCCCTTTAATAAAGGGAGATAAGAGAGGGATTTCCCCCCAAGACAGAGTAGACTGGCATCCAGATGCCTCCAATGCTATCATATTAAGTACAAGGAGGCACGTCTTGGACATCAACCTCTCTTTCCTGGGGGCGGCGCGGGGCGTCACCGGCTCGCGCTATCTCATCGAGGCCAACGGCATCAAGCTGCTGGTGGACTGCGGCCTCTACCAGGAGAGAAAGTTCCAGCACCGTAACTGGGAGCCCTTCCGCGTGCCCCCCGGCGAGCTCACCGCCGTCCTGCTCACCCACGCCCACCTGGACCACTGCGGGCTGCTCCCCAAGCTGGTGGCCGACGGGTTCAAGGGGCGGATTATCTCCACACCGGCCACCGCCGATATCACCAAGATTATCCTGCTCGACTCGGCCAAGATTCAGGAGGAGGACGCCGCCTACAAGAAAAAACGCCACCAGCGCGAGGGACGCCAGGGCCCCTACCCGGAGGTTCCCCTCTATACCATTGAGGACGCCGAGGCCACCCTGCCCCTCTTCGAGAGGGTGGCTTACAACGAGGCCGTCCCCGTCGGGCCGGGCATCGAGGCCACCTATTACGACGCCGGCCACGTCCTGGGCTCGGCGATGATAAAGGTCGTCATCACCCAGGGCGACCAGAAGCGCAGCATCGTCTTCTCCGGCGATATCGGCCGCTGGAACCGCCCCATGCTGGAAGACCCCTCGCAGTTCCGCCAGCCGGACTACATCGTCGTTGAGTCCACCTACGGCGACCGCGAGCACGAGGGTACCAATGAAATCGGCGAGGACCTGGTGAAGATTGTCAACGAAGCCTTCAAGATGGGCGGCAAGATTATCGTCCCCTCCTTCGCCCTGCAGCGCGCCCAGGAGATACTCTACTACCTCAGCATGCTCCTCCGCGAAGGCCGCATCCCGGCGCTGAAGGTCTACCTGGACAGCCCCATGGCCATCAAGATTACCGAGGTCTTCAAGCGCCACGCCGAGCTTTTTGACCGCGAGATGCAGGCCCTGCTGCACGCCCGTCATTCCCCTTTTGATTTCCCCGGCCTGACCATGGTGGAGACGGTGGACGAGTCCAAGGCCCTCAACGATATCAAGGGCACCGTCATGATTATCGCCGGCTCGGGGATGTGCACCGGCGGCCGCGTCAAGCACCACCTCGCCCAGTACATCTCGCGGCCGGAGACCACGGTGCTCTTCGTCGGCTATCAGGCCGAAGGCACGCTGGGCCGGCATATCATCAACGGCGCCAAAAGCGTGCGCATCCACGGCATCCGCCACCCGATACGCGCCAAAATAGTCCAGATACACGGCTTCTCGGCCCACGCCGACCGCAACGGGCTCATCCGATGGCTCTCCAAGCTGGCCGTCGCGCCGCGGCATATCTTCGTCACCCACGGCGAGAAGACCGCCGCCGAGCGTTTTGCGGCCTACCTTAAGGAGACAACCGGCTACGAGGCCTCGGTGCCGTCGTACGGCACCAAAGCCCGCCTGGAATAACCTGCCACCCCGGGGAGGCAATATGACAAAAAACGGATACGAAATCAACGAACTGGCCAAGGAAGAATCGTGGCGGATGTTCCGCATCATCGGCGAGCTGGTCGAGGGCTTCGACAGCCTGGCCGATATTGAGCCGGCGGTGACCATCTACGGCTCGGCCCGCATCAAGCCGGGAGATGAGAAGTACCTCCAGACCGAGGAAATCGCCTATCGGCTGGGCAAAGATGGCTTTAACATCATGACCGGCGGCGGCCCCGGCGTCATGGAGGCGGCCAACAAGGGGGCCAGCCGGGCGGGGATGATATCGGTCGGCCTCAATATCGAGTTACCGCACGAGCAGGTCTGCAACGACTACGCCACCCGCACCATCACCTTTCACCACTTCTTCGTGCGCAAGGTCATGCTGGTCAAGTATGCCTCCGCCTTCATCATCATGCCGGGGGGTCTGGGCACCATGGATGAGCTCACCGAGGTGCTGACGTTGATACAGACGCAGAAGATTAAGCCCTTTCCCGTCATCCTCTTTTCCAGTGATTACTGGGACGGCTTCCTGGACTGGCTGAGGGACACGGTGCTGGCCTGCGGCGCCATCTCCGAGGAGGACTTTGAGCTGCTGCGCGTCTTCGATTCCCCCACCGAGGCGGTCAAGGCCGTCAACCAGTGGTACCAGGAGCACAAGGTCGTCGGCAAGAAGGCCCTGCAGGGGTAAGCGGCGCTGCCGCGAGGGCGGCCTGCCCGCTGAAGCTCCCGCCTGCCATAGCTCAGAAGGAGCGGCGGGCAGGTTAGCGTAAGCGGGCCAGGGTGGAAAAACAGGGTTCGTCCGACGATATATATTGAATATACGTTTTTTCAGCAGTATTACCGAGCTAATTTAGCTTATTCACTTGGCTCACGCTCCTGACTGGCCAAAAACGCCTTCTGACACCCCGTAACTTCCCTCGCTTGATTTGACTTATTACATGGTTACCATTATTATTAATTTGTTACTAGTATTAACCTAATAATAGACAGGTCAATAAACGGTGGGGGGTGCGCTACCGTGGACGAAATAAACGAAGCCATTAAAAAATTCCAGAGGGAGCTTAACGGTGGCACGGCCTCGCTGGTGCTGCTGCGGGTCTTGGACAGGGCCGAAAGCCCCATGTACGGCTACCAGATTGCCAAGCTCATCGAGGCGCAGACGCCAGAGGTGGACATCATGAAACAGGGCGCGCTCTACCCGGTGCTGCGGTCGCTGGAGGCCACCGGGCTGCTTTCGAGCGAGGTGGAGCCATCCGTCGCCGGCCCGCCCCGGCGCTACTACCGGATTACCGACTACGGCCGCGCCACGCTTACCCGATGGATAGAAATCTGGCATCAGACGAGGGATTTTGTTGATGCCGTGCTCAAAGGAGGGGATGATGAATAACGGTATTGAGCGTTACCTGTCCCAGCTGAAGAAAGAACTCTCCGGCAGCGACCGCGCCACTATCCAGGACGCCCTGTCCGACGCCGAGGAATACCTGCGGACGGCCCTGGACGGCGCCGACCCCGCCGTCCCCGAAGCCGACTCCCTGGCGGCCGTTGTGGAGAAATACGGCTCGCCCGCCGAGGTGGCCGCCGCCTACAAAGAAATCGAGTCGCGGACGCCCCCCGCCTTCACCCGGCCAGCCCGCAAGCCACCCGAAAAGCCCGCCGAGCCTGCCCCGGCACCGGCCACGGCGGCCGAGACGCGCCCCCTTTACCTGCGTTTCTTCGGCGTCTACGCCGACCCGCGGGCCTGGGGGGCGCTGCTCTACCTGTTGTTCGCCCTGGGCACCGGCATCATCTACTATACCTGGGCGGTTACGGGGCTATCGCTATCCCTGGGGCTGCTGGTGCTTATCATCGGCATCCCCATCGCCGTACTGTTTCTGCTTTCGGTCCGGGGGATTGCCCTGGTGGAGGGGCGCATCGTCGAGGCGCTGCTCGGTATCCGGATGCCACGCCGACCCCTCTTCTCGCGCCGGGATATCGGCTGGTGGCAGAAAATCAAGGGGCTGCTGGCCTCACGCCTTACCTGGACCTCTATCATCTACATGATACTGCAACTGCCGCTGGGCATCCTCTACTTCAGTGTCACCATCAGCCTAGTGGCCCTATCGGTCTGGCTCATCGGCCGGCCCATCTTCGAGCTAACGCTCGGCCTGCCGGCGTTCACCGTCTCCCCTTACTATTATTACACGCCGGATTGGGTTATGCCGTTCAGCATCATCGGCGGTATTCTGCTGCTGACCCTCACCATGCACCTTGTCAAGCTCACCGGCCGCGGCCACGGCCGGCTGGCCAAAGCCATGCTGGTGCGGGAATAGGTATGATAGTGTAAAATACCGAAGGAGGACAATCATGAAAAGAAAAGGCGCGATTTTGGCCATCGTTCTGGCGCTGGCCTTATTGATACCACTGGTTAGCTGCGAGAGGGTGCTCATCGAGGAAGTAGAGGGCCCGATTACCACCCGGTCGTACGACTTTAGCGATTTTACCCGCATCGAAATCGGGGACGCCTTCGAGCTGACGGTGACCCGGGCGGACACGTACAGCGTGGCCATCACGGCCCGGGAGGGCCTCTTTGACCACATCAATGTCGCGCAGCACGGCGACACCCTCGAGATAGACCTGCAAGGTTTCTTCCTCAACTTCAGCCATTCCGGTCAGGCGACGATAACCATGCCCGAGCTACGGGGGCTGGAGCTCTCCGGCGCGGCGCAGGCCGACGCCAGCGGTTTTGCCTCCGGCCAGGATTTAGATGTCCAGCTCACCGGGGCCAGCCGCCTTGACCTGGATATGGAGACCGGCGAATTCAGCGCGGAACTATCCGGGGCCAGCCAGCTCACCGGGAGCCTGGCGGCCACGGCTACCGATATCGTCCTCTCCGGCGCCAGCCGGATTGAACTGGAAGGCTCCGGCGGCGACCTGCGGCTGGAAGGCTCTGGGGCCAGCCGCGCCAAACTGGCGGACTTCCCCGTCGGGGACGCCGATATCGTCCTCAGCGGGGCCAGCCACGCCAGCCTGGACATCAGCGGGCGGCTGGACGTCAACCTGAGCGGGGCCTCCCGGGTCGATTACAGCGGCAATCCCACCCTGGGCGATTCCGATATCTCCGGCGGCTCGCAGCTGGAGCGGAGCTAGCTTCACCCGGATACCTTCAGGATTGTCCCGAAGCGGCCCGGTGACCGACAGGGCGGATAAAAATAATGACGAAATTAAAAAAGTTTGTCCCCCTGCTGATGCTGGTGGCGGTTATCGGGATGGTCGTGGCCCTCTTTGTCTACCGGGACGTGGTGGCCCGGTTCGAGAGCTGGGGCTACCTGGGGGCCTTCCTCATCGGGCTGATTACCAATGCCACCATCATCCTGCCCGTGCCCGGCATCATCCTGCTCTTTGCCCTCGGCGTCAGCCTTAACCCCGTTCTGGTGGGGGTGACGGGGGCCGCCGGCGGCACCATCGGGGAGATGAGCGGCTACCTAATGGGCTACGGCGGTCAAGGCTTCATCAAGGACAACAAATTCTACCGGCGGGCGGAGCGCTGGATGAAGCGGTGGGGCTCGGCGACTATCTTCGTGTTCGCCCTGGTACCGTTTCTGCCCATCGACGTGGCCGGTATTATCGCCGGCACCTTACGCTTCCCGGTATGGAAGTTCCTGGTGATGTGCTTCCTGGGCAAGGCCCTGCTCTATATCGGCCTCACGCTGGCCACCGCCTGGGGCTGGCAGACGATACCCGGCTGGTTCGCCTGAGCCGCGGCGACCCGTTAGTCCGTCCGTCCGTCTTTCCAGGCCGCCGCCTTCTCCAGCAGCTCCCGGGCGGCGGTCGCGGTACTGGTGGTATGGGCCGGGCCGCCGAGCATGGTGGCCAGCTCCCGGAGGCGGGCCTCGCCGGTGACGGCGGCGATGGTGCTCACGGTACGCTCCCCGGCGGCCGCCTTGCTGACGTTGAAGTGGGCATCGGCGAAGGCGGCAATCTGCGGCAGGTGCGTCACGCAGATTACCTGGTGGTGCCGCGAGAGGTTCCAGAGCTTGCGGCCGACGATTTCGCCGCTGCGCCCGCCGACACCGATATCGATTTCATCGAAGATGAGGACGGGGACGGTGTCGGCCCCGGCCAGGGCGCTCTTGATGGCCAGCAGGAAACGCGATATCTCGCCGGTGGAGGCGATTTTGTCCAGCGGCTTGGGGGGCTCGCCGGGATTGGTGGCCGCCATAAAGACCACCTCGTCGCTGCCGCTGGCGGTGTAATGATAGTTTTCGCCATCGGGCAGGGGTATCCCCGCCGGGTCCGGCTGCTGCGTCACCGCCACGGCGAACGCCACCCCCGCCATGGCCAGGTCGGCCAACTCCTGCTTCACGGCGGCGGCCAGTTTCTCCCCGGCCTCAGTGCGGCGCGCCGATAGCTCCGCGGCGAGTTTGCCCATCTCGTCCCGCAGCGCCGCCCGCTTTTCTTCGAGCTCGGCGCGGCGCGCTTCGGACGAGGTCAACCCGGATAGCTCGCCTTCGGCCTTCTCCAGGTATTCCAGCACCCCGGCGATACTGCCGCCGTATTTCCTTTTCAGGGTGCGGATGAGCTCCAGCCGCCCCTGGACTTCTTCCAGGCGCTGGGGGTCGTCGCTCAGGTCTTCGCCGTAGGCGCGCACCTCGCGGGCCAGCTCCTCCAGGCCGTGCAGGGCTCCTTCCAGGTTGGTCAGCTGCGCCTGCAGCGAGGGGTCGGTGGCGGCCACCGGCCCCAGCGCGGCCAGCGCCTGGTTGATTCTATCCACCGCCGAGGCGGCTGCCCCGGCGCTGTCGTCGCCGTAGATGATGCCGTAGACCTCAAAGGCGGCCGCCTTGAGCTTCTCCGCCCCGGCCAGCCGCGTCATCTCCTGCTGTAGCGCTTCTTCCTCCCCCTCCCCCAGCTCAGCCCGCTTTATTTCCTCCACTTGAAAGGTGAGCAGCTCCTCGCGGCGGGCCAGCTCCCGCTCGTCGCGGGAGAGCGCCTGGAGTTGCCGCTCGACCTGGTGCAGCTCGGCGGCCATAGCGCCGAAGCGGCGGCGTGCCGCCTGGGTGCGGGCGTAGGCGTCCAGAAACTCCAGGTGCTGCTCCCGGCGCAGCAGCGAGAGGTGCTGGCTCTGGCCGTGGATGTCCACCAGCACCCCGCCGATTTCTCTAAGTACCGCCCGCGATACGGCCTGGTGGTTGAGCCGGGGGGCAGCGCGCCCCTGGCGGCGAAAGCTGCAGGCGACGATAACACTGTCCTCGCCGGTGTCAAGTCCTTTGTCGGCGAGCCTGGCGTGAAGGGCGGCGCCTTCCTTCTCCGGCGCAATGCTGAAGACGCCCTCCACGCGGGCCTCGTCGGCGCCGTGGCGGATGTCCTCCTCGGTTATCTGGCCGGTGAGCAGCGCCTCGACGGCGTCCACCACCAGCGACTTGCCGGCGCCGGTCTCGCCGGTAATCACGTTGAGCCCGCCGGCGGGACACCAGCTCACCCCGGCGATGATGCCAAAGTCCTTGACGGTCAGTTCGTCCAGCACGTCTCAGGCCGCTCCTTTGCCGGCTTGGAGATGCTCGTCTTCGGCGATATTCAAATGCCGCGGTATCTCGTGCAACGGCAGCTGCAGGGCCCTTTTCAGGTCGTTGGCGTTGCGGGGGGCGTAGGCCTGCAAGTGGTTGTTGAAGAAGGCG
>DAOULO010000049.1:0-29433 GCA_034420195.1 Dehalococcoidales bacterium | reverse complement strand
CGTCAAGATAGATGACGCCGTCTGCCCCCAGCTTACGGGCCAGCTCGCCCCGGCCCCGGTGCTTGGCGATGAGATAAATCTTCTTCGCCCCGGCGGCACGGGCCGCCAGCAGCACGCTGAGACCGATGGCGCCGTCGCCGAGGACGGCCACACTATCGCCCGGGCGCACGTTACCCTGCCGCACGGCGTGGAGGGCCACCGCCAGGGGCTCCACCAGCGCCCCCATCGCGTCGCTGACGGCATCGGGGAGCTTGTAAGCGGCGTAGGCCGGCAGGACGAAGTATTCGGCCATGCAGCCGTCGGTGGTGATGCCGGTGAAGCCCTGGTTGATGCAGAGATTATAGAGGCCCTCCCGGCAGGCGTAGCACTGGCCGCAGTAGTAGTAGCCCACGCCGCTGACGCGGTCGCCGGGCTGGAAACCCTTGACGCCCTCACTCACCGCCGCTACTGTCCCCATGAACTCGTGCCCCAGGGTGATGGGGGCCTCCTCCGGCGCTATCATGACGGGGCCGCCGGCGTACTCCTTGAGGTCGGTGCCGCAGATACCGGCCAGGGCCACGCGCACTTTCAGCTGCCCCGGCGCCGGTTCCGGCTCGGGGGCGTCTTCGTAGCGCAGGTCGCGGCGGCCGTACCAGCGTAATGCTTTCATGGGTAGGTGCTATTCCACGGTAACGTTAACGGCCAGCGTCCAGACGTCTTTCTCACCGCCCTCCCAGGGGCGGCCGTAGGTGAAGGAAATGGTCGCCGAGCCTGTTTTCTGGGGGGTGAAGACCCAGGTGTCCTGGCCGGGGGCGCCCGTAATCATCTCCTCGCTGTTGGCCTGCCCGGCCTCATAATCGTGCGAGGTCTGCCGGATGACCGATGTCGCGCTGATGGTGGCGTTCTCGGCCCACTGGAAGCCGGTGCTGGGGTTGGCGCAGAGGATAACGGTCAGCGAGCCGGACTTGGCGACGGTAACACTGCGGGTGATGTGGTTCTGCGCCGCGAAATCGTCGCAGGAAAGCTGAATGGTAACGGCCCCCGCCCCGTTACCCGAGGACGCGCCGTTGCAGCCGAAGGCCGCCAGCGGTAGCAGGAGAATAATTGCTAGGACGAGGAAAGTGATTCTTTTCATGGCAAACACCTCCTTGGGTGTATTGAATCCGCTCCACCATCTAATTATAACGCCGCAGCGGGCGCCGGGGTAGCGGCGGGCTTACTGCCAGGGGGCGCGGCACTTGACCAGGCAGGCACCGCAGGTGGGTGTAAAGGTGAACTGCTGGAAGGTCCTGTCCCAGGGGTTCATCCGGGCCAGCACCCCCTCCCGGCCACCGTACTTTTCGTAAGTCGCCATGATTTCTCCGGAATCAGGGTAGCGGGGCAGGTCGTCGGAGCCGCGCAGGTACTTGCCGACGACGCCGTTCCAGAAGCACACCAGCGAGTTGATGACGGCGTACTCATAGGTCTTGCCGCCGATTGCCACGGTCACGGTCTTGTCCTCGAAGGCGTGGAGGGGGCAGACCTTGAGACAGAGGTCTTTACACTTAGCCCGGTCGCAGAGGTGCGGGCCGTCGTACATCGGGTCGGGCGTGAGTTCGGCGTTGGTGATGATGGAGAGCAACCGCTGGTGCGCCCCGAACTGGGGCGACAGGAAGAGGCGGTTGATGCCGAACTCGCCCAGCCCGGCGGCCACGGCGGCGTGGCGGTGGGAAAAGTCCGGGCCTTCCGTGGGATGGCGGTAGTGGAAACCGGCCGGGGGGAAGGGCAGCACACGGTAGCCTTTATCTTCCAGGAGCTTACCCACCTGAATGGCCGCCCAGGACTGGCCCCAGTTGAGGATGGGATAGCCGAACCAGGCGTAAGGGCCGATGGTCTTGCCCGTTTCCTCGTAGGAGCCGTGCACGTCGCAGATACCCTCCAGGATGCGCGTCGCCAGGACGACGACGTTGCGGGCGTCGCGCATGAAGTAATTGGGTTTACTATCTTCCGGGGCGTTGCCAAAACGCTCCACCGGCGCCACACCAACAAGGTCGACGCCGTAGCGCCGGGCGGTATCTTTTACTTCTTGCGTTAGATTCATTTCTCTTTACCTCGCACGGGGGTTAGCTAATCTGTTTCCGCCGCCTCCGCCACGGTGGCGTCCGGCCCTTGCCGGGTCTCCTGCCAGCGCAGCCACATGAGCACGGCGGTAACAACGAAGGCCAACACGGCAATATAGATTTCCACCTGGTTAAAGGTCATCTGGCCCTTGGCGTAAGGTAGGACGGCATAGTTGACCAGGGTATGCAGGCCGGCGCCAATCAGGTAGAACTGCCAGCCCTTGCCCTTGGCCAGCCCGTAGCCGACCAGGGCCGAGACACCGATGTGGAAGGCCACCGTCCAGAACCTCTCCCAGAACCCGGCCAGGGCGACGAAACCCTGACTGCCGATGAGGTCCCACGTCCACCCGGACTGGAAAATCTGGCCGTGAATCCAGGTCGCCTCGAAGATGCCAAAGCCGGCCCCGGCCAGCGCCCCGATGGCCAAGCCCATACGGGGGGTGATGCTCCGGCCGGAGCGCCACCACCAGGCCACCATGGGCACCATCTTGGCGCCCTCCTGCACCAGCCCGGAGACGAGGATATGCGGTATGCCGACGAGCAGCAGCCAGTCGTAGATGGTTGACTGGTCCCAGAGATTGCTGACACCCTCCCCCAGCCACCACTGCAGCGGCGTCTGGACGAAGACCAGCGCCAGCAGGGTGAAAAAGGCGCTGAAGACGGCCACCGCCCAGAGCCAGGGCCGCTTGAAGAGGGGCGGCCAGTGTGCCAGGAGCCAGACGGCCCCGAAGGCGATGGCCAGGGCGACGCCGATGGCCATCAGGCCGGCGCCGAGACCGGGGTAATGGAACCAGGAGTCCAGTAAGGCCTGCATTTGTGCCCACATAGTATCCCCCTTGTTTAAATAATCCGTTTCAGTCGTGGATTCGCCGTAATCCCCGGGATGCGCCCCCGTTTGGCAATCGGTTTGCCCTCTATTTCATGCAGGTCGGCGGTGAAATCAATGGGACGGGCCCCGCTGATGTAGCTGCCCACGCCGAAGCCGTCTACCGGCGCGTCTCGCTCGATGAAATAGGTGATGCGCTCCGGGTCGAGGCCGCCGCTGACGAAGATGCCCACCTTGGGGAAACCGGCCAGGTCGAGGCGGGCGCGCACCTCTTTGACCAGCTCGGCGGTGACCCGGCCGCGCTCCGAGGGCGTATCCAGCCGCACCGCGTCCAGTTTCTCCCCCAGCGCCGCGGCCACGCGCAGGCTCTCCTCGGCCTCGTCTTTAAAGGTATCCACCAGGGAGACGCGGGGCACGTCCGGCGGCATGTGCTTATCAAAGAGCATGGTGGCCTCAACGGTATCCCCCACGATGATGATGAGAGCGTGGGGCATCGTCCCCGAGGCGGGTACCCCGGCCAGCTTGGCCCCGCTGATGCTGGAGGCGCTGGTGCAGCCCCCCACCACCGCCGCGTAGTCCATCAGGCCGGCCACCACGGGATGCACGTGGCGCGCCCCGAAACTGACGACGGGAATACTGCCGGCGGCGTCGCAGCACTGGCGGGCGGCCGTGGCCCAGCCGGAACCGTGCGCCAGGATACCGACGATGGCCGTCTCGTAGACGCCGTAGCTCTGGTAGGGCGCCGTGATGCGCAGCACCACTTCTTTGGCCGCCATCGGCTCGCCCTCGGCGAGGGCCCAGACCTCGCGGTTATCCGGCGGCAGGGCCTCGTCCAGCAGCGCCTTGACCTCCTCGATGCCACAGAGGAAACCCGCCCGTGAGGTGAAGACCTCCATGGTGGCCACCGGGTTGAGCTTCTCTTTCTTTAAGATTTCGATGGTGCGGGGGAAGTAGACATCAGCCGTCTCGCCGGAGAGCACCTCCGGGGCGGGGGTGAACCTGGGCGGCGGCCGGTCGGCGGGGGCGGCCCGCACCAGGGTGGCGCCCAGCACCTTCTCCATGTGCTCCAGGGCGTAGGCGTGCGCCCGTTGATCGAAGGAGGCGACGGCATCCACCGGCACCTCCACTTTATAGTCGTAGCTGCGGGCGTCGGCCACGGTGTGGCAGACGCAGATATCGGTGCAGACCCCGCAGACGATGATTTTATCCGGCTTGATTTTTTTGAGCTTTTCTAAAAGGTCGGTGCCGGTGAAGGCGCTGTAGCGCTTCTTGGGGATAATCTCGCCGGGGTACTTGGCCAGCTCGGGGATGACCTCCGTTTCGGCGGTGCCCTCGACGCAGTGGGGCGGGAACATCTCGAACTCTAAATCGTCGGGGTCGTGGTGGTCGCAGATGAAGAAGACCTTGGAGCCGGCCGCCGTCTCGCGTGCCAGGATGCGCTCGATGGCCGGGATGATGCGGCGGGCGGCGGAGCCGCAGTAGAGAGGGCAGTCCACCTCCATGAAGCCCCGCAGCATGTCGGTCACCAGGACGACGTTGGCCATCAGACCTCACCCCCTTTAAAGGTGGTGTGGGACTACGTTTTAATCTAACCGCCCACCTGCGAGAATGGCCGCCCTCCGGCGGGTCTCCCTTCGGCCAGACGGTGGCCCTTGGGCTTGCTGGCCACGGCCTTTTCGATGAGGGCCTTGAGCTCATCGGCGGAAGCGCCGCGGCGCAGCGACCCCCGCAGGTCTATCTCGGCCTCGCTGAGCAGGCAGGGGCGCAGCTTACCGTCGGCGGTGAGGCGCAGCCGGTTGCACTGGTAGCAGAAGTGCTCCGTCACCGGCGTGATGAAGCCGATGGTGCCGCTGGCCTCCGGCAGGCGGTAATACTTGGCCGGGCCGTTGCCCACGTCCGTTTTCCAGGGCGTCAGCGTCCCCAGGGTCTCGATGCTACGGCGCATCTCGGCCACGGAGACGAGCTGGAGCAGTTCCGAGGCCTCGCCGTTGACGGGCATGTGCTCGATGAAGCGCACGTGCCAGCCGTCGCTGACGGTCTTGCGGGCAAAATCGGTTAGCTCGTCGTCGTTGACCCCGGCCAGGACGACGACGTTGATTTTCACCGGCTCTAGCCCCTCGCGGTGGGCGGCCGCGATACCGGCCAGCGTGTCCTCAAGCTCGCCGCAGCGCGTAATCTGCCGGAACTTCTCCGGCTGGAGGGTATCCAGAGAGATATTGACGCGGCGCAGCCCGGCCTCCTTGAGTTCTTGGGCGTACTTAGCTAGTAATATGCCGTTGGTGGTCAGCGAGATATCGTTGATGCCGCCGATGGCCGCCAGCAACCGCACCAGCTCCGGCAGGCCCGCCCTGACCAGCGGCTCGCCGCCGGTGAGGCGCACCTTGCTGATACCCATCTCGGCGGCGGCCCGGACGACGGTGGTGATTTCCTCGTAGCTGAGGATGTCGCCGTGGGTCATCAGGGGCACGCCCTCTTCCGGCATGCAGTAGACGCAGCGCAGGTTGCAGCGGTCGGTCACCGAGATGCGCAGGTAGTTGATGGGGCGCTGGAACGAATCGGATATTCCGGTCATATAGTAGCCTCTAGGCGTATTATACAGGAAAAGACGGGAGAGAAGCTATATTGAGGCTATCGCCACCCCATCAATAACTCTTTCGCCCGCGCCGCCGCCCGCGCCCGGTGGCTGATTTTATTCTTCTCCCGCGGCGTAAGCTCGGCCATCGTCTTGCCCAGCTCCGGCACGTAGAAAACGGGGTCGTAGCCGAAGCCATGAGTGCCGCGCGGCTCTTTGGTAATAAACCCGCGGCACTCGCCGGAGCCGAGCTCCACCCGCCCGTCCGGCGCGGCGATGGCGATGACGCAGCGGAAGCGGGCGGTGCGGGCCGCCTCCGGCACGTCCTTGAGCTTCTTGAGGAGCAAGTTGATGCGCTCGGCGTCGCTGGCGCCCGGCCCGGCGAAGCGGGCCGAGTTCACCCCCGGCGCGCCTCCCAGGGCGTCCACCTCCAGTCCCGAATCGTCGGCCAGGGTGAGCCGGCCGCTGGCGGCGGCCAGGGTGGTGGCCTTGAGGACGGCGTTCTCCTCAAATGTGGCGCCCGTCTCCTCCACGTCGGCGGCGATGCCCGCCTCCGGCAAGGTGACAATCTCGTAGGGTATGCCCGCCAGCAGGTGGCGGTACTCGCGCGCCTTGCCGCGGTTCTGCGTCGCCAGGAGGAGCTTTGCCACGCCCGCTCTATCTCCCCGGTCGCTCGCCCGGCCTAGTCAAGGTCTTCAAATCTATCCTTGAGCTTCTCCATTACCTGCGGCATGGTGGTGTACTCCATTTCGTCCAGGGGCAGGCGGTGCGGCTCGAAGGGGCCGTGGCGGCGCATCATGTCGGCCATCTCGTTGGCCTGGTGGCGGGCCAGGTTGAAGGACTTATCGGCGAACATGTCGCGCGGGCCCACCAGCTTGCCTTCGTTAAGTTGAAAGCCCAGGCAGATAACGCGCGGCGGGCCGTCGAAGCGCGAGGGCGTGCTGTCCACCAGCGCTACCGGCATCAGCGGGCCCATGTGCGAGCCGCGCATCCAGCCCTCCACCAGGATGGGGGCGGCGAAGGGCTCCAGCACCTCGCCCACGGCCGGGAAGATGCCCTGGCAGCGGACGACGCAGACGGGGTCGTCCTTACCGACGTAGCGGCCGGCCATCAGCGACAGCTTTTCGGTGGAGGAGACGGCGGCGATATTGCCGGTGTCCTTGTGGTAGATGGCCTTGACGGCGTAGCGCGCCGGCGCCCCGATGAAGACCAGCATATCGTAAATTTCCTGGGGGGTGTTGAAATTTATTTTCTTGTGCTCCTTGACGTCGTGCACCTCGAAGGTGTAGCCGTTGTGCATGTTGGCGGCAATAACCAGGCCGATGGTATTGAAGGGGTCGGCGAACATCTTGTAGAGGGGCATGTTCCAAGCCCCCGCCGAGGTCTTATCGGCCATAAAGATGAGCACCGGCTCCGAGGCCCGCTCTTCGATTTCCATCTCGGCCAGGCCCGGCCCCATCCCCTTGACGTTGCCGGAGAAAGCGTCGGTCAATAAATCCTGCCCCGCCCCGTAGAGCTTCATCTTTTTGGCCAGGGCCGTGCCGGAGGTAAAGATGTCCCAGGACAGCTTGTGGATATCGTAGCTGCCGGTGCCCTTTTGGTGGGTCATGATGAGCTGGAGGTCGTCGCCGCACTTGGTGGCCTGGCAGTCGATGAGCAGCCCGGCCTTTTTGGACTTGTCCAGGAGCTCCTGGGCCATGGCGATGATGGCGGGGTGGGATTCGGAGTGGCCGATGTAACCACCGATATCGGCCTTGATGACGCTTAGCGTAACCTTCATTGGTACAACTCCCTCTTTAATATTCGATGCCCTGGCGGGCGGGGATGCCTTTGTCGTAGGGGTGCTTGACCTTGACCATCTCGGTAACCAGGTCGGCCGCCTCCAGCAGGCGGGTATCGGCGTAGCGGCCGGTGAGGATGAGCTCCACCTGCGGCGGGCGGTCGGCGATGAGCTTGAGGACTTCGTCGAGCGCGATGAGCTGGTAGCCCAGGGCCACATTTATCTCGTCCAGCACCACCAGGTCGTAGCGGCCTGAGGTGACGGCCTCGCGGGCGGCCGCCAGGGCCCGGGCGGCCTGCTCCCTCTCCTCGGGCTTGATGTTGGCCGGGTCGACGAACTTGCGGAAGCCGAACTGGGAAATCTCCACGTTGGGGAATTTGGCCAGGGCCTGATACTCGCCGTAGGCGTAATCGCCCTTCATAAAGAAAACGATGAATACCTGGCAGCCGTGACCGGCCGCCCGGAGCACGGTGCCCAGCGCCGCGGTCGTCTTACCCTTGCCGTTCCCGGTAAAGACCTGCACCAGACCCTTACCGTTTTGGTTGGTCAATGAGGCCCCTTATCTTGCCGGAAATCTTGACGTATCAGCTGCCAGCGCCGCATGGCTCTGCCTTTACCGTGTCCTGGTCGTGTGGGAGGAAACTCTCGGTGACTTACGGGCGATATGGGCTGTCTCAGTTTAACAATCCGGCGCCGTCTTGTCAATCTCGGCGGGGCGTTTTCAGGCCTGGCGCAGCGCCCACGAATGCGTCCGCAGGAAGTGCGTCAGCCCCACCAGGACGGGCAGGCCGATGCTGTAGATGATGAGCGGCGCCGGCGTGCCCAGCCACCACCCCACCAGCGACAGCGGCGCGAAGAGGACGGCGCAGGCCGGGGTCGTGTTTTTGCGCCAGAAGAGCACCGCCAGCGCCGGCCCGGCCAGGACGAGCATCGGCCAGGTCACCGTCATCAGCAGCACGCCGATACTGGTGCTGACGCCCCGCCCGCCCCGGAAGCCGATGAAGACCGGCCAGTTGTGCCCGATGACGGCGGTCACGCCGGTAAGCAACACCACCGTCGGGGACATGTGGCTGGCCTGGGCGACGAAGACGGCCAGGGCCCCCTTGCCGGCGTCGATGAAACCGACGATAACGCCGACATTGCGCCCCAGTTCGCGGAAGGCATTGGCGGCGCCGGAATTTTTATCACCCAGCTGGCGGATATCGCGCCCCTTAAGGATACGTCCGGCGATATAGGCCGTGGGGACCGAGCCGAGCAGGTAACCGATGATAATGGCCAGCCAGGGCGGCATATTACCCTCCGTACTGGTGCCGGGAGCGGGACTCGAACCCACAAGGATTTCTCCGGCGGATTTTAAGTCCGCTGCGTCTGCCAATTCCGCCATCCCGGCGCTACATGAGTCATTGTAGGCGGTGGGGGGTGGGGTGTCAAGACGTCCCCGGGTACCCCAAGTTGAAAGCCGGGCGGCCTTAGCCTTAGAATACAATTACGTGCCGGAAACACAGATTGCACCCCGGCACCACCACGGATTTCATCTTCAGGAGGAATCATGGAAACTCACGACTGCTTATCGGGGGCTTACGAGGGGATTTTAAGGGCGCTGGGCTATACCCTGGAGGGACTCACCGAAGAAGACCTCAACTGGCAGCCCAAGCCGGACTGCAACTCCATCGGCTGGCTGGTCTGGCACCTGACGCGCTGGCAGGACGTGTCCATCTCCCGCTTCATGGGGGCCGAGCAGGTCTGGATTAAGGACGGCTGGTATCAGAAATTTAATCGTCCCGCCGACCCGGAAGACCACGGCCTGGGACACAAGCCGGCTGACCTGGCCAAGTTCACCTCGCCGGACGCCGCCACGCTGCTGGACTACCACAAAGCGGTGCTGGCGCGCTCCAAGGGCTATTTTGCCACGCTGACGAAGGCCGACCTGGACAAGATAGTGGAGGGGACACCGTTCCAGCCGCCGCCGACGGTGGGAATGCTGCTCATCGGCACCCTCAGCGACGGCCTCCAGCACGCCGGGCAGGCCTCTTACATCCGGGGCCTGCGCCAGGGCTATGGCTGGCACTAGACGGATCGGATTTACAATTTCCCCAGCGGCCGCCGGTCGCCCGGATACCTGCCCAAAAGAGGTATTGACAAAAAGCGGCGTTTCGTACTATGATGCGCAAATGACTGAAGAGGGTAAGGTCATGGAACCCAAATACGTGGTGGGTCAAAAGGTAATCATCCAGCCCGTCAGCGAGGATGGCCTGACGAAGCGGGAGAACGATATCAGCGCCTACGCCGGGGAAATCGGGGAGGTCTCCGATTACTACTGGATAAGCCCGCGCAACGGCCAGTTCTTTTTCATCTACAACGTGCGGGTGGGCGCCAGCGAGCGCGAGGTGGTCGTCTACGAGGACGAGCTGGAGGCCTGCCTGTCTTAGGGACTGGAGGCGACGGGCGGATTCGAACCGCCGAATAGGGGTTTTGCAGACCCCCGCCTTAACCTCTTGGCCACGTCGCCGTTTTACGTCCTTACATTCTAAGCTATCACGGCAAATGTTTCAATAATCTGGGTTATATAGTTTGTTTATAGCTGTTTGGAGAGATACCACTTCTTGAGCTCGGGGTGACTCAGCTTGGTGCCCCGGTCGTGGTAAATCTCGTAGACCTCGCCCCCGGTCGTTTCCACCCGGTAGTAGGTACGGTGGTGGCGCTGCCGCCAGCCCTTGTGCCCGGTAAGGCTCCGCCCGAAGCCGTGGTCCGGCCAGGACTCCAGCACCGCAGCGATCTGGTACTGGCGCCCCTCCAGTCGGAAGGACACCGGCACCTTCAACTCGCCGGTGGTCTCTACCTCTATCTTTTTGCCGAAGAATCTCTGGGGCATAGCCTTGGATACCTTCCGCCATTATGCTACTTATCCGGCGGGGCGGTGTCAACGGGGGCTTATCCCCACCACCCCATCGGTGTAATCTATTCCCACCCGGGCCGCCCCTATCATCAACGGCTTAGCCCGTAGTTTCCCTCATGCAAACGGCCGGTTTATTTGCTATACTGCAAAGGCAATGCCTGCCAGGGGGAAAACGGGGCTGGCCGCCGACCTGGCTAAAACGAAGGACAGGGATAAAGATGGACTTTGAACTGACCGAGGGACAGAAGCTCTTGCGCGATACGGTGCGGGATTTCGCCGAGCGCGAGATAGCCCCGGTGGCCGCCCGCCTCGACGAGACCGACGCCCACCCCGCCGAAGAGCTAAAGAAGATGACCGCGATGGGGCTCTTCGGGCTGACCGTCCCGGAGGCCTACGGCGGCGGCGGCCAGGGCCTGCTCGACCTCTGCCTCGTCGTCGAGGAGCTGGCGCGGGCCTCGTCGGCGGTGGATAATTTCCTGCGTGTCAGCCTCTCGCTGGGCGCCGCCACCATCATCGGGTACGGCACTGAGGAACAGAAAAAGGCATTCCTGCCGCCCCAGGCCAGCGGCGACAAGCTCATCTGCTTCGCCCTCACCGAGGCCGACGCCGGCAGCGACCCGGCCAGCCTGGCCACCACCGCCGCCCGCCGGAAGGATGGCTACGTGCTCAACGGCAACAAGCAGTTCATCTCTCTGGGGGCGACGGCGGGGACAGTGGTCGTCTTCGCCACGGTGGATAAGTCCCTCCGCCAGAAGGGCATTACCGCCTTCGTCCTGGACAAAGATACCCCCGGCCTCAACGTGGGCGCGCCGGTGAGGAAGATGGGGATGCACGGCTGCGAGGCCGTCGAGCTTATCTTTGAGGACTGCTTCGTCCCGGCGACCGCCCGCCTCGGCGAGGAGGGGCAGGGGCTGCGTATCGCCCTGGACGCCCTGGACGTGAGCCGGGTGACGGTGGGCGCCGAGACGGTGGGAATTGCCCGGGCGGCCTACGAGGCGGCCCTCACCTACGCCAAGGAGCGCCGGCAGTTCGGGGAGGCCATCGCCGAACTCCAGGCCATTCAATGGATGCTGGCCGATATGGCCACCCAGATTGACGCCGCGCGCCTGCTGACCCACCGCGCCGCCTACCTTCACGATTGCGGTCGGCCCTACATCAAGGAGGCGGCCATGGCCAAGCTCTTCGCCTCGGAGGCCTGCTCCCAGATTACCAGCCGGGCCCTGCAGATTCACGGCGGCTACGGCTACACCAAAGACTACCCCGTGGAGCGCTACTTCCGCGACGCCAGGGTCACCGAGATTTACGAGGGCACCTCGGAGATAATGCGGCTGACCATCGCCCGCAGCCTGCTGCGGGAAGAATAGCGGGCCCGGCCCTTTTCTTTTATCGGGCGGGGCTCTCCCGCCGCCTTCGCCACCATTTGGGCGGCAGTGGCCGCCACTTGCCCAGGCTGAAAAGTTTGGGGAAAAATGTCTTGCGCAGCTCCTCTATCACGAAGAGGCTGGCCCCGCCGATGACGGCGATGCCCCAGTCCCTCGGGTTGAGGGGGACGGTACGGAAGGCCGTCTGGAGGAAGGGGACGTAGACAATGGCGATTTGCAGCCCCACGGCCACGGCGACGGAGCCCACCAGCCAGCGGTTCTTAAAAATTCCCAGCTTAAAGACCGTACGCTCGTCGGAGCGGGCGTTGAAGGCGCGGAACCACTCGAAGGTCACCAGCGTGCAGAAGGTGATGGTGCGCGCCTCGGCGATGGGCATGCGGGCCTGGGCCCAGTTGAACACGGCGAAGGCGCCGACGCCCATAATCAGGGCGGTAAAAAGCACCCGCATGAGCATGCCGGGGTAGATGATGCCCACGCGCGGGTCGCGGGGCGGCTGGGTAAGCTCGTCGCCGGATTTGGGCTCGATGCCCAGGGGTATCGTCACCGCCATGTCGGTGGCGATGTTGTTCCAGAGTATCTGCACCGCCAGCACCGGGGGCTTGCCGACGAAGAAGAGGCCCAGGATGAGGGCCAGCAGCTCGCCGATATTGGTGCTGAGGAGGAAGAAGAGGACGTTCCTGAGGCGGTTGAAGATGACCCGCCCCTCGTCCACCGCCGCCACCACCGAGGCGAAGTTATCGTCGGCCAGGGTCATGTCGGCGGCCTCTTTGGAGACATCGGTGCCGGTGATGCCCATGGCCACGCCGATATTGGCCGTCTTCAGGGCCGGGGCGTCGTTGACGCCGTCGCCGGTCATGGCGACGACGTGCCCGCGTTCCTTCAAGGCGTTGACGATTCTAAGCTTCTGGATGGGCTCGATGCGGGCGAAGACGGAGACACCTTCCACCTCGGCCGCCAGCTTTTCGTCGCTCATCGCCGCCAGCTCGGGGCCGGTGACGGTCTGGCCCGGCGGGATGCCCACCTGGCGGGCGATGGACTCGGCGGTGATTTTATTGTCACCGGTAATCATGATGACCTTGATACCCGCCCGCTCGCAGCGCCGCACCGCCTCTTTGGCCTCCTCACGCGGCGGGTCGGCCATGCCGGAAAGCCCCACGAAGACCAGACCCTTAAGGTGCCTGTCTTCCAGGTCATCCAGTCCGGCGGGCAGGTCGACGTAGGCCGTGGCGATGACCCGCATGGCTTCCTCGGCCATGGTGCGGTTGGCGGCGTGGATGGCCTTGGTATCGGCTTGGGTGAGCGGGACGACCCGGCCGTCCTTATAATAGCTTTTGCTCAGCGATAGTATCTTCTCAGTGGCCCCCTTGACGTAGGCGACGCGGCCCTGACCATCCGGGGCGGGGTGCAGGGTGGCCATGTAGAGCTGCTCGCTCTGGAAGGGGATTTCGTCGAGGCGGGGGTAGTCTTCGTCGAGCTTATCCAGGCGCAGCCCGCCCTTGGCGGCGGCCACCACCAGCGAGCCCTCGGTAGGGTCACCGAAGATGGTGTGGGCGCCATCGTCGGCGCGCGTCAGTTCGGCGTCGTTGCAGAGGGCCCCGATGCGCAGGTGCAGGGCAATGTCCGGCTCGCTGGCCGCCGCCAGCGCCTGCCCGTCGCGGCGGAACTCGCCCTCCGGCGCATAGCCCTCGCCGGTGACTTCCACTATCCGCCCGCCCACGTAGAGGCGGCGCACCGTCATCTGGTTGAGGGTGAGCGTGCCCGTCTTATCGGAGCAGATGACCGTCGCCGACCCCAGCGTCTCCACGGCCACCAGCTTGCGGATAATGGCGTTGCGCCGCGCCATCATGCGCATCCCCATGGCCAGCACCACGGTGACCACCGCCGGCAGCCCCTCCGGTATGGCCGAGACGGCCGCCGCCACCGCCAGCAGGAAGACGTCCAGCCAGGCCAGCCCTTTGACCAGCCCCACCACGACGAGGAGGACGCAGATTCCCAGGAAAAGGAAGACGAGGTACTTGCTCAGCCGGGCGATGCCCTTCTGCAGGGGCGTGGGCTCCGGCCGCACCTCCTGGAGGCCGGTAGCAATCCGGCCAATCTCGGTGGTCATGGCCGTCTCCGTCACCGCCACCACGGCCCGGCCGTAGGTAACCACCGTCCCGGCGAAGACCATGTTCTTACGCTCGGCCACGGGGAGCTCCCCGGTCAGCGCCTCTACGTGTTTCTCCACCGGCACCGATTCGCCGGTGAGGATGGACTCGTTGACCTTAAAATTGGCCGCCTCGATGATGCGGGCGTCGGCGGGGACCTTATCGCCGGAATCGAGGACGACGATATCCCCGGGGACAAGCTCGCGGGCGGCCAGCATCCGGCTCTCGCCGCCGCGGCGCACCTGCGCTTGGGGGGCCGCCAGATTGATAAGGGCCTCCATAGCCTTCTCGGCGCGCGTTTCCTGCACGAAGCCGATAACGGCGTTGAGGAGGAGCACGCCGAGGATGACCCAGGCATCGGCGTAGTGCCCCAGGATAAAGGAGAAGACGACCGCCGCCAGGAGGACGTAAATCAGCGGGCTGAGAAACTGCCGCAGGAAGACCACCACCCGGCTGGGTTTCTCCCGGCCGGCCAGTACGTTGGGGCCGTACTGCTGCTGGCGTTTGGCTACCTCGGCGGCGGTAAGCCCGTCTTCGCCGGAGGCGAGTCTGGTCAGGGCATCGGCGGCGCTGAGGTGATACCACGATTCAGGCATGTCAGGGATATGGTAACATAAGATTTTCCTTTATTGCCAGCAGCGCATTTTGTTTTTACCTCACCCCCTGTGTCCCCCTGCCTCTGCCGAAGCGCCTGCCCGCCGTACAAGACTTTGGCAGGCGGGGCTACGCGCAGGCAGGCCTCTCCTGACGAGGCGTGCCGCAGGAGAGGGGGATTGATTGTTTTGAAAGAGGGGCTAGCGCCCCTCTTAAACACCCCTTAGTGTGAGAGGTGCTCTTTTGTAATTGGGGCAAAGGGGAGAGAAAACTACGGGCTAAGCCGCCGATGACGGAGGGCGGCAGGGTGGGAATAGATAACAACGAGGGGTAGTGGGGAGCAAAAGAAAGAGGGGATAAACTAGACTATCCCCTAATACTCAAATATATAGTCTGATAAAGGGTGAATCGGAGTAACCCGGCAGTCAGGCTCCCTACCATTTGGTCTCGTGGATAGCGTAGCTATATCCTTGTTGGCGCTTTTACTGCGACTAGACAGCCGCCCTGACCTTTCTCCACGATGTTTTTGGGTTGATTTGGATTAGGCGCCGGGTTGCTACAAAAAGTGTGCCGTGGTTATACCTCCTTTCCAGCAACGTTGCCCTTATTCAAGCCATGCCTATCTTTCGTAATTGCGTAACTCCGCAGTTACTAAACCTCTCTAAACTCCCCCTCAACTGTCCCCTCATCCTCGCCACCCTTACCGCCTTCGCCGCCTTCGCCTTCCGGCGGCGGCTCCTGCCCGCCGGGGGGCGGGGGCTGCTGGCCTTGCTGGCCGTAGACGGCCGAGCCTATCTTCTGCATCGTCTCGTTGAGGGCCTGCGTGGCGCTCTTGATGGCCTCGATGTCGGTGCCTTGGAGGGCCGATTTCACGGCGGCAATCTTCTCCTCGGCTTCCTTGTTGAGGTCTTCCGGAATCTTGTCCTTGTTGTCGCGCAGGGTCTTCTCGGCCTGGTAGGCCATGGTATCGGCCGTGTTCTTGGCCTCGACTTCCTCGCGGTGCTTGGCATCCTCGGCGGCGTGAGCCTCGGCCTCTTTCTGCATCTTCTCGACCTCTTCCTTGGAGAGGCCGGACGAGGCGGTGATGGTTATCTTCTGCTCCTTGCCGGTGCCCTTGTCCTGGGCGCGGACGTTGAGGATGCCGTTGGCGTCGATATCGAAGGTGACCTCAATCTGGGGCACGCCCCGCGGTGAGGGCAGAATGCCGTCGAGCATGAAGCGGCCCAGGGTGCGGTTGTCAGCGGCCATGGGGCGCTCGCCCTGGAGGACGTGAATCTCGACGCTGGGCTGGTTATCGGCGGCGGTGGAGAATATCTGGCTCTTGGCGGTGGGGATGGTGGTATTGCGCGGGATGAGCGGCGTGGCCACCCCACCCAGGGTCTCGATGCCCAGGGTCAGTGGCGTCACGTCCAGGAGCAGCACGTCCTTGACCTCGCCCTTGAGGACGCCGGCCTGGATGGCGGCGCCGATGGCGACCACCTCGTCGGGGTTGACGCCCTTGTGGGGCTCCTTGCTGAAGAACTCCTGCACCTTTTTCTGCACCAGCGGCATGCGCGTCTGCCCGCCCACCAGGATGACCTCGTCAATCTGGGCGGCCGTCTTGCCGGCGTCCTTGAGTGCCTGCTGGCAGGGCTCGATGGTCTTTTCTACCAGGTCGCTCACCAGCTGCTCCAGCTTGGCGCGGGTGAGGGTGATATTCAAATGCTTGGGGCCGGAGGCGTCGGCGGTGATGAAGGGCAGGTTGACCTCGGTCTGCTGCACGCTGGACAGCTCTATCTTGGCCTTTTCGGCGGCCTCCTTGAGGCGCTGCAGGGCCGTCTTGTCGGAGCTTAAGTCGATGCCCTGGTCTTTCTTGTACTCGGCGATGAGCCATTCCATGATGCGCTGGTCGAAATCCTCGCCGCCGAGGTGGGTATCGCCGTTGGTGGACTTCACTTGGAAGGTGCCCTCGCCCAGCTCCAGGATGGAGATATCAAACGTCCCGCCGCCCAGGTCGTAGACGGCGATGGTCTCGTCGTTCTTTTTGTCCAGCCCGTAGGCCAGCGCGGCCGCGGTGGGCTCGTTGATGATGCGCAGCACCTCCAGGCCGGCAATCTTGCCGGCGTCCTTGGTGGCCTGGCGCTGGGCGTCGTTGAAGTAGGCCGGCACGGTGATGACGGCCTCGGTAACTTTATCGCCCAGGTGCGCCTCGGCATCGGCCTTTAGCTTCTGCAAAATCATGGCCGATATCTCCGGCGGGCTGTAGTCCTTGCCGCCCATGGCGACGCGCACGTCGTTATTGGCGGCCTTGGTCACCTTATAGGTCTTGCGCTTGGCGTCTTCCTCGACGGGTAGCTCGCGGCCGGCCGGCTCGCCCCACTTGCGCCCCATGAAGCGCTTGATGGCGTAGATGGTGTTCTCCGGGTTGGTGATGGCCTGCCGCTTGGCGATTTGCCCCACCAGGCGCTCGCCGTTCTTGTTCATGGCGACCACCGAAGGGACGAGGCGGCTGCCCTCGGTCGACGTGATGACGACGGGCTCGCCCCCCTCCAGTACGGCCACCTCGCTGAAAGTTGTACCTAAGTCAATGCCTACTGCCTTACCCATTTAGGCTGCCTCCTTTGTCTCGGCTGCTCCGTTGCCCACCACGACTTTGGCGGGACGGAGGAGTTTATCGTTTAACATATAGCCTTTTTGAAATTCCTCGGTGATAATGCCTTCCTTACCCGGCGCCTGCCGCAGGGCCTCGTGGAAGTTGGGGTCGAAGGGCTGCCCCAGGGCCTCGATGGCCTTGACGCCCTGCCCCTCCAGGATGGTCTTAAACTTGCGCGCCACCAGCCGCACACCCTCCACCCATTCGTGCCTGGCGTAACGGTGGGGCACGGCGGCGATGGCCCGCTCCAGGTCATCCAGGGCGGGCAGCAGCGCCAGGGCAAACGTGGCGTTGGCGAAGCGGTTGAAATCGGCCCGCTCCTGCTCGATGCGGCGCTTGTAGTTGATAAAGTCGGCCTGCGCCCGCTGCCAGTTGGCCAGGTACGCGGCGGCCTTGGCTTCGGCGTCGGTTGCCGCTGGGCTTTCTGTCTCCGGGGTTTCCTCGGCTACCGGGTCGGCCGCTTCGTTATTTTCAAATTCTTCCGGGTCGCGGGGCATCATGGCTCCGTTTCCTGTTCGTCCTGTAATGGCTGGCCGTAGAGCCCGGCTACCAGGCGGCTCAGCACCGTGGAGAGATAATAGACCGAGGGAATGGTGCGCGAGTAGGGCATGCGGGTGGGGCCGACCACGGCGATGGTGCCGGTGGCCTCGTCGGGGAGGCCGTAGCGGCCGATGACGACGGAGCAGTTCTGCATGGCCTCGTCGCTGTTTTCTTTGCCGATGATGACCTGCACGCCGGGCTGGCTGAGGCGCGCCGGGATGATGACCCGCAGCAGACCACGCTGCTCCACCAGCTCCATGAGGCGGCGCATTCGGTCGCCCTGGGCGAACTCCGGCTGCTCCAGCATGAAGTGCCAGCCCTCCAGATAGGGCTCCTGGTATTCCTGGCTGTCCTCGGCCCGCATCATCTCGGTGAGGTGGCCGGTGGCCTCCTTCTCCAAGGGCGAAAGCTCTATCTCTTTTTTGGTAATCTCGCGCCCGGTCAGGCCGCCGTAGGCGTTATTGAGCTTGTCGCTGGCCAGCGAGAGCGCCGGCTGGCTGATGGTCTCCTCAAAAGTAATCAGCTCCTGCTTGACCATGGCCCCCTCGAAGACGGCCACCATCAGGGCGCGGTTGTCCTGCAGGGCGATGAGCTCCAGGTGCTTGAGGCGGCAGTCGGTGGACTTGGGCAGGCTCACCACGGCCACGTTCTGCGACAGACGCGCCAGCATACTGGCGGTGAGGCTTACCCAGGCTTCCACCTCGCGCTCCACCTGGTGGAAGGTGTGGCTGATGAGGCGCTGCTCCTCGCGGGGGAGGCGCAGGCTCCCCATGGCCTCCACGTAGTAGCGGTAGCCCTTGTCCGAGGGGACGCAGCCCGCCGAGGTGTGGGGGCGGGCGAGATACCCCTCCCGCTCCAGCCAGGCCATCTCGTTGCGGATGGTGGCCGGGCTCACCCGCAGGTTGGCCTGGTCGGCCACCGCCTGCGAAGGCACCGGCACCGCCCGGCTGATGTAGCGCTCCACGATGTAATTCAGTATCTGACCGCTGCGGGCCGTGACCATTTTCGCCTCCGTTAGCAGTCTAAGCACGAGACTGCTAATGATAATTTAGCACTTTTGGGGGTGGTTTGTCAAGGGTGAATGTGCTACACTTAGAACGTGGACATCACCTGGCTGGGCCACTCCTGTTTCCGTATCAAAGGCAATCAGGCCGTCATTATTACCGACCCCTTTCCGCCCGACTTGGGCTACAACCTGGGCAAGCCGACCGCCAACATCGTCACGGTGAGCCACGGCCACCCCTCCCACTCCTACGTGAAGGGCATCGGCGGGGAGCCGCACTTTATTACCGGCCCCGGCGAGTACGAGATTTCTAACGTCCTCATCATCGGTATCGATACCTACCACGATGCCGTCAAGGGCCAGGCGCGCGGCAAGAATACCGCCTACCTCATGGAGATTGATGGCGTGGCCGTCTGCCACCTGGGCGACATCGGCCACGTCCTCGGCGACGAGCAGGTGGAGGAGATGGGCAACGTGGACGTGCTGCTGCTGCCGGTGGGCGGCGTCTCGACGATTAATGCCGCCATGGCCGCCGAGGTCATCCGCAAGGTGGAGCCCAAGGTGGTTATCCCCATGCACTACAAGACCCCACAGACAAGCCGCGAGCTGGATACGGTGGATGACTTTCTCAAGGAGATGGGGCAGGAGCAAATCGAGCCCCGGCCCAAGCTGGCCGTCAGCAAGTCCAACCTGCCGGCGGGCACCCAGGTCTACGTGCTTACGGTTTAGGGTTTTTTAGCTGCACCGCCGATTTTCCCCTCTCCCTGCCCCTCCCGCAGAATATTTTATCCCACCCGGCCCGCCCTGTGGCATCCTGCCACTACTCGCTGGGGTTCTCCCCACTCATATGTGTCGGGCGCTGGGGGTAAAAAACTACGGGCTAAGCCGCCGATGCCCGAGGGCGGCTTGGGTGGGAATAGATAATCCCGATGGGGTGGGGTCAGGCCTCGCCCAGAAACTCCCGCAGCACTTTACAGAATGCCTCGGTGTTCTCTTTGTGGGGGGCATGCCCGTAGCCGGGGAGTACCGCCAGACGCGCCGCGGGCAGGAGCCGCTCCGCCCGGCGGGCGATGGCCACCGGCATGTACGGGTCGCGGCGCTTCCAGACGAGCAGCGTCGGCGTGGTCAGCGAGCGCAGCGTCGCGTCATCCACGTGGTTGTAGTCCTCGCCCTCCCGCACCAGGAAACGGGGGTACGGCTGCGGCCGCCGTCGGAGTTTACGCAACGCCCAGAGGCAGGTGAAAAGGGCCGACCCGAAGCGGCTGATTTTCTCCAGACCGGCGGCGTCGATGAGGACGAGCCGGCGCACCCGCCCCGGATTGGCCAGGGCCGTGTCCAGGCCGACCCTGGCCCCGAAGGAGTGCCCCACCAGCGAGTATTTATCCAGATTGAGTGAGGCGGCGAAGTCGCGCACGAAATCGCTGAAATCAGATAGAAAATAGCCCGCCTTGCGGCGCTGGCTCTGCCCGAAGCCGATGAGGTCGGGGGCGTAGAGGCTAAAGCCATCGGCCAGGACGGCCATCGCCCCCAGCCAGTCGCGGCCGTCGCTGGCGCCGCCGTGCAATAGCACTACCGGCGGGCCTTGGCCGGCCTGGAGGTAATGCACCCGGTGGCCGCCGACGTCCCGCCAGTGGCCCGATATCCCGGCCGGGTAATCCTCAGTCGCCCCGGTCACGCTGCCCTGCCTCTGTCTTGACGAAATCGATGAAGGTCGTCAGGAGGCGGGAGACCACCCGCTCCTGCCGGTAGACGCCGTAAAAGTCCCGCTCCATCTTGAGCCCGCGCACGGTCACCGGCTGTACCGGCATGGGTGAGGTGTCCCGGGGTACGGCCAGGCTGGAAACAAAGGCGATGCCCGCCCCGGCGGCCACGGCCGCCACCACCGCCCGCGTGCTCCCCAGGACGAGCTGGGGCGTCAGCCGCTTGATGTCGAAGCCAGCTTGGGCCAGCCGGTCTTCCAGGGTACGCTGCGTGCCCGAGGTCGCCTCGCGAAAGATAAAAGGCTCACCCTCCAGGTCGTCGGGGGTGACCTCGCCCTTCGTCGCGAAGGGGTGGGCCGGGAAGCAGATGAGGGTAAGCTCGTCGCGGGCCAGCCGGAAGGCCGTCAGGTCCTGCCCCTCCGGCAGCGTGCCGCAGAAACCTATCTCGTAGCTGTTGTCGCGCACCTTGGCGATGACGGTGAGTGAATCGGAAACGTCCACCTGGATACGCACCGCCGGGTGGCGCTGCTTGAAACGTGCCAGGATGGGCGGCAGCAGGAACTCGGCGGGGACGGTGCTGGCGGCGATGAGGAGGTCGCCGGAGACGGCCTCGCGCAGCTGCTCCAGGTCCTGCTGGAGGCCCTCGCGCTCCTTGGCGACGGACTCGGCGAAGCGCAGCAGGCGGCGCCCGGCGGCGGTGAGGGTAATGGCCCGCTGGGCGCGGTCGATTAGGCGCACCCCCAGCTCCTGCTCCAGCTTCTGCACCTGAAAAGACACCGCCGGCTGGCTGATGCCCAGCTTTCGGGCGGCCTCGGAGAAGCTGCCGAGCCGGACGATTTCGCGGAAGGATTTGAGCTGCTCTAAATTCATCCCATCAATGGTGGCTATAAATAATACTTATCTTGAACTAAGATATTACTTATGCTATAATCTCCCTCGGCTATTTTATGGCATCGGGGGAAAATCATCAAGACAGGAGGCTTTAGCCGTGACAAGCGATAACGTACCGATGTGGCGAGAGCTGGACATTGACCTGGAGGCGCACGACCGGCTGCTGAAAGGCCTGGGGCCGGCCTTCCAGGAGATTTATCTGTCCCAGGAGAGCCGCCCGGAGGGGATGGGCTTCTATGATTTCGTCGTCGGCGATATCCACGGTATCAGGGTGAAAGAGCTAAGGGAACATGCCGAAAGCGGCGGTAAAGTAGTGGCCACTTACTGCGTCTTCGTCCCGGAAGAGATTGTCTGGGCGGCGGGCGGTATTCCCATCGGCCTTTGCGCCGGGGCGCAGTTTTCCATCCCCATGGCCGAGCCCGCTCTCTCGCGCAATACCTGCGCCCTCATCAAGTCCTCGCTGGGCTTCAAGCTGGGGCGCATCTGCCCTTACGTGCAGGTGAGCGACCTGATTGTGGGCGAGACGACCTGCGACGGCAAGAAGAAGATGTTTGAGATACTGAGCGAGTACCACCCGGTCTACGTGATGGAGGTGCCCAACAAAAAGACCAAGCGCAGCCGCCAGCTCTGGCGGGGGGAAGTCCGCGAGTTTCTGGGCGCCATCGAGGAGCTGACCGGCCACCGCATCACCGCCGACGAGCTGCGCCAGGCCATTGACGAGGTCAACGGGCGCCGCCGCGCCCTCAAGCGGCTTTACGACCTGCGCCAGGCCAGCCCGGTGCCCATCAGCGGCCGGGACGCCCTGCTGGTGACGCAGGTGGCCTTTTACGACGACGTCAAGCGCAATACCCAGATGATTAACACCCTCTGCGACGATCTGGACAAGCGGGTGGCCGCCGGGGAAGGCGTCGCCCCCGCCGATGCCCCGCGTATCCTCGTTTCTGGCTGCCCCATGGCCATCCCCAACTGGAAGCTGCACCACATCGTCGAGTCCGCCGGGGCGGTGGTCGTCGGCGAGGAGACCTGCACCGGCACCCGCTTCTTCAGCGAACTCGTCGAGCCTGCGGCGGGCGACCGGGACGCGCTGCTTGAGGCCATCGCCAGCCGCTACATGAACATCCACTGCGCCTGCTTCACCCCCAACGAGGAGAGGCTGGACGACATCGTCCGGCTGGCCCGGGAATGCCGGGCGGACGGGGTGATTCACTACAACCTTCAGTTCTGCCATACCTACGCCACCGAGGCCGGCTCGGTGGAGAAACGCCTGGAAAAAGAAGGCATCCCGCTACTGCGCATCGAGACGGACTACAGCGACGAGGACACCGGCCAGCTGAAGAACCGCGTCGAGGCCTTCCTGGAGATGATTAAGCCTTGACGTACGCCGGTCTCGACGTGGGCTCCCGCACCATCAAGCTAGTGATGCTGGACGGCAACATCAGGGAGTCGCGGGTCATCGCCACGGGGGTCAACCCTCTGCCGCGCTGCCGGGAGATGCTGGCGGGCCAGGACTGCGCCCGGCTGGTGGTGACCGGCTACGGCCGCCATCTGGTGGCCCCGGCGCTGGGGGGCGGGGTTGCTTCGGAGATAAAGGCCTTCGCCACCGGCGCCCGGCACCTATACCCGGAATGCCGTACGGTGATTGACATCGGCGGGCAGGACAGCAAGGTCATGCTGCTGACGGAAGCGGGCGGGGTGCGCAAGTTCGAGATGAACGACCGCTGCGCCGCCGGGACGGGCAAGTTTCTGGAGATTATGGCCGCCACCCTGGAGGTGGACGTCTCCGCCATCGGCAATCTGGCCCTGAGCGCCTCCCGGGTGCTCACCATCAGCAGCCTCTGCACCGTCTTCGCCGAATCTGAGGTTGTTTCCCTCATCGCCCGCGGCGAGGAGGCTAGCGCCATCGCCCTGGCCCTGCACGAGGCCATCGTCACCCGCATCAGCACCATGGCCCGGCGGGTGGGCATTGAGGAAAAAATTATCTTCGCCGGCGGAGGCTCGTATAACCCGTGCCTGGTCAGGCTGCTGGAGCAGCGGCTGGGTAAAGCCATCGTCGTCCCGGAGGCGCCGCAAACGGTCGGCGCCCTGGGCGCGGCGCTGCTGGCCGGGGCGGGCCAGTCGGCAAGCTAGGAAAGGGGTCAGTAATGTCTGCCAAAGTAATCCTGATTCAGGGGGAGGGGCTGGGCCGGGGCGACGACGAGCTGGGGACGATACTCATGTCTAACTTCCTGCGCCTCCTCACCGAGAGCCCCGCTAAGCCCCAGAAAATAGTCTTCTGGAACAGTGGCGTCAGGCTGGCCTGCGAGGGCTCCTGGGCGCTGGCGCACCTCAAGAAGCTGGCGGAGCAGGGCGTGGCGATACTGGCCTGCAGCACCTGCCTGAACTATTTTGAGCTCCAGGACAAGCTCGCCGTCGGCCAGCCCACCACCATGGCCGACTCCATCAAAAGTATGCTCGGCGCGGATATGGTCTGCCTCTAGGCACGCCGGGTACTGGCACTGGCTGGCCGCGAGGAGTAAAATAGGCTCATGGGAGGGGACATGGACGAAAAGAGGCGGCGCCTCACCGAGACCGTCCACGGGGCCGGTTGAGCTTGTAAGATAGGTCCGGGTGACCTTGCCCAGGCGCTGGCCGGTCTGCCCTTGCGCGCGCACCCCAATCTCCTGGCGGGGCTGGAGCGGGCCGAGGATGCCGGCGTCTATAAGCTCGCCAAAGACCTGGCCCTGGTGCAGACGGTGGACTTCTTCACGCCCATCGTCGACGACCCGTACGACTTCGGGCGCATCGCCGCGGCCAACGCCCTCAGCGACGTCTACGCCATGGGCGGGAAACCGCTCACGGCGCTCAATATCGTCTGCTTCCCGCAGCAGGTGCTGGACGTCTCGGTGCTGCAGCAGGTGCTGCGGGGCGGCCTGACCAAGCTGCACGAGGCCGACGTCATCCTCGTCGGCGGGCACAGCATTGAAGACCCGGAACTGAAATACGGCCTGGCCGTGACCGGCACCATCCACCCGGACAAACTGGTGCACAACCACACCGCCCGCCCCGGCGACCGCCTCATCCTCACCAAGCCGCTGGGCACGGGCATCATCAGCACCGCCATCAAGCATAACCTGGCCGACCGGGCCACCGTCAAGGCGGTCACCGAGTCCATGACCGCCCTCAACCGTACCGCCGCCGAACTGATGCTCAAGGCCAGTGTCAGCGCCGCTACCGATGTCACCGGCTTCGGGCTGCTGGGGCACGCCGCCGAGATGGTCGCCGATACCAATGCCGGCCTTATCATCGAGGCCGCCGCCGTGCCCATTTTCGAGGCGGCCCGGGACCTGGCCGGGCTGGACATGATACCCGGCGGCCTGCGCCGCAACCGCGAGTTCCGCCAGGGCATGGTGGACATGGACCGCCGCCTGCCCCAGGGTTTACAGGACATCCTCTACGACCCGCAGACCTCCGGCGGCCTGCTCATGGCCGTGCCGGAAAACAAGGCCGCAGACCTGCTTAACAAGCTGCACCACAAGGGAATCGAGGCGGCGGCCATCATCGGGGAGGTGGTGGCCGAGCCTAAAGGCAGGATTATCGTTCGCTGAGCGGCCGTCTAGGCCGATAAAAATCCCCCGTCCACCGGCACCAGTGCCCCGTTCATGTAGCTGGAAAGGTCGCTGGCCAGGAAGAGGGCCACCCGGGCCACCTCGTCGGGCTGGCCGTTGCGGCCCAGCGGCAGCCGGGCTTTAAACTCCAACCCCGTCTTGAGCAAGCTCAGCTTGAATTTGGCCAGTTCCTTGGCCACCGCCCGGGTACCGGGGGTGTTGATGCCGCCGGGCAGGATAACGTTGATGCGGAAGCCGCGGCGGCCGTATTCCTTGGCCAGGCCGCGGGAAAGCCCGATGACCCCTGCCTTGGAGATGGCGTAGGGAATCAGGTCGGGGGTAACGGGCAAGATGGCCTCGATAGAAGAGATATTGATGATGACCCCGCCCCGCTTTTGCCGCCGCCGTATCATCTGCTGGCACATGTGGAAGACGGAATGTAGGTTCACGTCCGTCACCCGCTTGAGAAAGGCATCGTCAATCTCCAGGAATTTCTTAAAGGGATAGATGCCGGCATTGTTCACCAGGATATCCGGCTCCTTACCGGCCAGCTTCTCCCAGAGGGCGTCGAGGGCCACGTCGGAGGAGACGTCCAACTGATGGCTGTTGACCTCGTGGCCGTAGCGCTCCAGCTCCCTTTTCACCGGGCTGGGGCAGGGGGTGCTGATATCGGCCAGCTCCAGGTCGGCGCCGGCCTCGGCGAAGCGGTAGGCAATCGCCCGGCCAATACCCGCCGACGTGCCGGTAATCAGGGCCCGTTTCCCCGCCAGGGAGACGAGCTCGGCCAGGGGTGTGGGTCGTCGCTTGGTCGCCATTTTCCCGTACCTCCCGACGACCTCAGCGCAGCTGGGCCAGGGCCCGGTTGAGGAGCTCCCGGTCGTCGCGCACGCCCCGAACGTCGAGGCTGGTCTGGCGGAAGGCCCGCACCATCGCCTCGATGAGCTTGGTCTTGCTGAGTTTCTTGCCGCCGCTGAACTTGGCCGTGGAGGCCAGGTTCTCCAGGTAGGCGTCCTCCTCCCGGTTGAGGAAGACGGAAAGCTTGATGGTGGCCGAGCGGTCGGCGGGGGGCGCCAGGGTGGCCGACCGCGGCTCCGGCGGCTTCTCCGGGGCGGGGCGGTCACCGCCGGTGAGCCGGTCCAAGGCCGAGCCGTAGGCAAGCTCCTCGGTAATTCTAGCTCTTTTCATGCAGCACCTCTTCCGTTAGTGATCTATACGCATCCGCCCCATCAGAATTGGGGGCGTAGTTGATTATCGACATGCCGGCGGCCGGGGCCTCCTTAAAGCGGACGCTGGTGGGGATGGTGGTATCGAAGACGCGGATTCTATCGCCAAAGGCCTGGCGGGTGACCTCGACGACCTCCCGGCTGTGCAGGGTGCGGAAGTTGGTCATGGTGAAGACAATGCCCAGGATTTCCAGCGCCGGGTTTATCTTTTCCTGCACGCGGAGAATGGTGGTGATGAGCCGCGCCAGCCCCTTCATCGCCAGGAAGTCGGCCTGGAGCGGTATCAGCACGCTGTCGGCGGCGGAGAGGGCGTTGATGGTGAGCAGCCCCAGCGAGGGCAGGCAGTCCACCAGGATGTAGTCGTACTTCCGGCGCACCGGGGTGAGCATGTCTTTGAGCATCAGCTCGCGGGTGAAGGCGTTGACCAGGTCGAGCTGCGCCTGGGAGAGCTCGATATTGGCCGGGACGAGGTCGACGCCGGGGATTTCCGTCGTCAGGGTGACGTCGCGGATGGAGACGTTGCCGTTGTTGCGGATGACGCTCGTCAGGACGTCGTAGCCGGTGTACTTGAGGTCATCCGGGTTGAAGCCCAGGGTAACGGTGAGGCTGGCCTGGGGGTCCCAGTCCACCAGCAGCACTTTTTGGCCGTGTTCGCTGAGACCCTGGGCCAGGGCGGCGGCGGTGGTGGTCTTGCCGACGCCGCCTTTCTGGTTGGCGATGCAGATAACGGTCATGAGTAGCTTGACCTCGTAGCCATATTATAGAGTAATTGCGCAAGTGCGTCAATACTCTTTTACGCACCTGCGGGCCTGTTTTTAGCTATAATTTTAAGATTCCCCTGCTCCTCCCTCGGGGTTATCTATTCCCACCCTAGCCGCCCTCAACATCGGCGGCTTAACCCGGAGATTTATCCCCGAAGGGTGGGGCGGAAAAAACCCCCTGAGTAGCAGCGGATGCTGCAGGGCGGGCCGGGTGGGACAAAACAACCTCTGCGGGGCGGGGATAAAGGGCGGGGCAGCTAATCCCCCCTAAAAGCAAATGAGAAATTGCGCAACTGCGCACCCCTGCCAATGCCCGCCCTTGCCAAGCCGGACGCAAGCCTCTATACTATTCCCGAACTATATCAAAGCGGGAGGCAGGCCCATGCCGCCGAGGGTATACCCCACGGGCACCACGCAGTACGACCCGGAGAAGTGCTGGAACGGCTTTACCCTGTTCCAGGCCTTCCTCCACCAGAAGACCGGCGCCGCGGCCGTCCTCATCGACATGAACGGCACCGTGGTCAACCGCTGGCAGGGGCTGGACGGCATGCCCAACAAGATGCTCCCCGGCGGGCACGTCCTGGGGAGCACCGGCGTCCGCGACTTCAAATACGGCTACCAGGACATGCTCGACCTGGTGGAAGTCGACTGGGAAGGCAACATCGTCTGGCGGTTCGAGAGGTACGAGCGCGTCAGAGACCCACGCCGTAAGCCCCGCTGGATGGCCCGCCAGCACCACGACTACCAGCGCCAGGGCAACCCGGTGGGCTACTACGTACCGGGGATGGAGCCGCGCCTTAACGGCGGCCAGACCCTGCTGCTCTGCCACAAGAACCTGGTAAACCCGCAGATAAGCGATAAGACCCTCGTGGACGATACGATTATCGAGGTCGACGGGAAGGGTAAAATCTGCTGGGAGTGGGTCGCCAGTCAGCACTTCGAGGAGATGGGCTTCGGCGAGGAGGCCCGCAACACGCTGGCGCGCGACCCCGGCCTCAAGCCGGTCGGCGGCGGCCTGGGAGACTGGATGCACATGAACTCCATGTCCACCCTCGGCCCCAACCGCTGGTACGATGGCGGCGACACCCGCTTCCACCCCGATAACATCATCTGGGACGGCCGCCAGACCAATATCATCGCCATCACGGCTAAAAAGACGGGTAAAATCGTCTGGCAGGTCGGCCCGGACTTCACGGCTACCCCACCCTTGCGTAAGCTGGGGCAGCTCATCGGCCAGCACCACGCCCACCTGATTCCCCGGGGGCTGCCCGGCGAGGGCAACATCCTCGTCTTTGATAATGGCGGCGCCGCCGGCTACGGGGCCCCCAACCCCGGCGCCGCCACCGGCCTGGATAACGCCCGCCGCGACTACTCGCGGGTGCTGGAGTTCGACCCCACGACGCTTGAAATCACTTGGCAGTACCCGCCGCCCCGCCAGGGTTTCGGCGGCCCCCCGTTGGGCATACTCTACTCCAGCTTCGTCAGCGCGGCGCAGCGCCTCCCCAACGGCAATACCCTCATCACCGAGGGGCAGGGCGGGCGCATCTTCGAGGTCACGCCGGAGCACGAGATTGTCTGGGAGTACCTCAGCCCCTTCACCCACCGCAGGCTCAAGTTTAACATGATATACCGCGCCTACCGCCTGCCTTACGAGTGGGCGCCGCAGGCGGCGAGAATGCCGGAGACAGCCGTTATGCCGCCGGACAACAACAAGTTCCGCGTGCCCGGTGCCTCGCGCCGGGCCCCTCTCAAAGTTACTAAAATCAAGCTGCACTAGACCGGCGCAATTGCGCAACTGCTCATTTACGTTTATGCGTCTTCCTTAGCCTCCGCCCCACCCAACCGGTGTTATCTATTCCCACCCAGGCCGCCCTCGCACCATCGGCAGCTTAGCCCTTAGTTCTCCCCCACCTTTACCCCCCCGGAGGAAGGGGGTGGCCACACTAACGCACGGGCCGTAAATGCCCCAGGGAGGGCCGGGTGGGAAAGAAAATCACGGCGGGGCCAGGTGGCAAGGGGAATAGCCTGCGAAGAGGGGCTCTAGCCCCTCTTAAAAAGGAATTCCCCCTCTCCTGCGGCACGCCTCGTCAGGAGAGGGGAACACAGGGGGTGAGGTAGATAATAATCCCCCCTTTATAACTTTAGCTCTAACCTTGGCTTAAGCAGGTGCTCGGCGAGCTTCGTCTCGCGCATGTACCTCACCAGCAGCTGGTGCAGCTCGCGGGCCTTGTCCGGCTTCTCGTTGATGAGGTTTTTCTCCTGCCTGGGGTCGGTCTTGAGATGATAGAGCTCGGATTGGCCCGGTTCGGTATTATGGAGCAGCGTCCACTCGTCGGTGGTCACCGTGGCGGTAGAATCTTTTTCCGTTGTCCGCAGGGTGCCGTCCACCGACCGCAGCGAGTCTCCGGCATTAAGGAACGGGTGCGCGCTGATGAGGTAGTCCCGGCCCGGCAGACTGGGGTCTTGCAGTATTGGCAGTAGCGACTGGCCCTGCACGCGGGAGGGGATTTTTTGCCCCATCATTTCCGTGACGGTGGGCATCAGGTCAACCGCCGAGGTCAGGCCGCTGTAGGCGGCCGGTTTGGCGCCGGGCAGGTATATCAGGAGGGGGGTATTGGTAACCTCCTCGTAGAACGGCGAGGCCGACCAGACGCCGTTGATAGGCCGGCCGGTCTTTTTGTCCCTGGCGAAGACCATTTTACCGTAGAGGCCGCCGTGCTCGCCGAAATAGTAGCCGTGGTCGCTGGTGAAGATAATGGCCGTATTTTCCAGCAGTCCCAGGTTCTCCACCATCCGCATAAAGTAGCCGAACCAGGTATCCACC
>DAOULO010000048.1:0-10545 GCA_034420195.1 Dehalococcoidales bacterium | reverse complement strand
CGCCGAAAGAATCCGCGAGCTTACTAATGGGGAGGGGGCGCGCGTCACCATCGAGTGCGTCGGGCGGCCGGAAACGCCACAGCTGGCCCTCAACCTCACCCGCCGCAAGGGCAGCGTCGTCCTCGTCGGCGTCTTCGAGAGTCCCGGCAGCATTGATTTCAGCACGATGACCTTCACCGAGATTAACATGGTGGGCAGCTCCATCTATATTGACGAAGGCGCTCAGGCCGTGGCTATGATGGCTGAAGGCCGCCTTGACCCCACCCCCCTCGTTACCTCCCGCGTCCCCCTCAAGGACGCCGCCGCCAAAGGGTTCGTGGCGCTGCTGGCCGACAAAGACGCCAACGTCAAGGTGCTGCTCCGCGTGCCTTGATACCTTGAGCCGATTGGCCTACAATAGCCTTAGCAAATCACGCAAGGAGGCAAATCGTGCTCAATCAAAATATCTTCGAGTTCCCCATCGTCTACACCAACCCCATCCCCCGGATTGCCTTGGGCTGGGGGGCCTACCAGACCATCGGCAACGAATGCAAGGCCGCCGGCATGAAAAAGGCCATCATCGTCACCTCCGGGCTCAAGGGCACCGGCATCGTCGAGGAAATCAAGGGCGTCATCGAGTACGCCGGCGTCGCCACGGCAATCTTCGATGACATCACCTCCAACCCCAAAGACCACGAGATAATGGCCGCCTATAAGACCTTCAAGGAGGCCGGGTGCGACGGCGTGGTCGCCGTCGGCGGGGGCAGCTCCATCGATACCGGCAAGTGTATCCGCGTCATCGACGCCAACGGCGGCAAGGACGTTACCAACTTCACCGTTTTTCTCAACCCGCCTTTCGCGGAGACGCTCGCCAAGATGAAGCCCTGCACCATCCCCCAGATTTCGGTGGCCACCACCTCCGGCACCGGCGCCGAGGTATCCTCCTGGGCGGCCATCTCCAACACCAAGGCCAGGGCCAAGGTGCTCGTCAGCGGCCCCAACGTCCACTCCACTCTGGCCGTCGTCGACCCCCTGCTCAGCCGTTTGCAGCCCCGCCACATCGCCGCCTGGACGGGCCTTGATGCCCTGGCGCACGCCGTCGAGGCCTTCGTCACCAAGGTGCAGGGCCCCTACGCTTACGGCATGCTGCTGCGGGCCAACGAGCTGATCTACCAAAACCTGCGCGAGTTCACCTTTAACCGTATGGACAACGTCGCCTGCGAGCGCATGGCCTGGGCCTCGACGATGGGCGGCATCGCCATCGGCTTCGGCGCCGGGGCGGGCATCGTCCACGGGCTGGGGCACCAGATAAGCGCCCTGACCGACTGCCACCACGGCCGCATCAACGCCGTGCTGATGCTGGCTGGCGAGCGCTACAACCAGCCCGCCGCGCTGGATAAGTTCGCCGCCATGACCGCCGCCATGGGCATCGACACGCGCCACATGACCCAGCTAGAGGCCGCTGACCGCTGGTTCGACGAAATCGAGCGGCTGCTCCAGGACCTGGAGATTACCCCCGGCCAGCTCAAGAAGCAGTTCGGCCTCAAGGAGACCGACCTGGAGCACATCGTCAAGGTCTACGCCAACGACTTCTGCAGCCAGGGCAACCCCAAGGAGTTTGACCACGACGAGGTCATCGCCCTGCTCAAGAGTGTCATGTAAGGGGGGATTGATTGACCTCACCCCCTTTATCCCCCTCTCCTGCCGAGGCGTCCCGCAGGAGAGGGGGAATTATATTATAAAAGAGGGGCTGCGCCCCTCTTAAACGCCCCCTGGGGTGGGGACATAACTCCGGGCTAAGCCGAGGATGTACCGAGGGCGGCAGGGTGGGAATAGATAACTCCGAGGGGGTGGTGGGGAGGTAAGGTAGTCTCATTGTAAGCGGCCTGCCTTTAAGTATATAATGGGCGAGATGTCCTCATTCACAGTCTGAGAAAGGCGGGCAAGGCCATGGCCGAGGCATATCTGGTCGTCAAAGACCTGCACAAGAGCTTCAAAGAACAAAAGGCCGTCGATGGCGTATCTTTTACCATCGCCAAAGGGGAAATCTTCGGTCTCCTCGGGCCCAACGGGGCCGGCAAGACGACCACCATCCGCATGCTGGCCACCGTCCTTCCGGCGGACAGCGGCGAAATCACCATCGGGGGCCACAGCGTGCGCCGGGATGCCGAGGCGGTGCGCCGCCTCATCGGCGTCTGCCCGCAGGAGCTGGCCCTCTACGAAGACCTCTCCGCCCTGGACAACATGGTCTTCTTCGGGCGGATGGCCGGGCTCGACGGCGCTCAGGCCAAGGAGCAGGCCATGGCCAACCTCAAGCTGATGGGCCTGTCCGACCGCGCCAAGGGGAAGGTCGCCAAGTTCTCCGGCGGCATGAAGCGCCGCATCAACCTGGCCATCGCCTTAATGGGCGACCCCAAGCTCCTCTTCCTCGACGAGCCGACGGTGGGCATCGACCCGCAGTCCCGCAACAATATTTACGAAAACATCCGTGGCCTGCAGCAAAACGGCATGACCATCCTCTACACCACCCATTACATGGAGGAGGCCGACCGCCTCTGCAACCGCGTGGCCGTCATGGATGGTGGCCAGATAATCTCGATGGATACCCCGCGTAAGCTCAAAGCGCAAATCGGGCCGCCGGACCAGGTCACCCTGGAAGACGTCTTCCTCAAGCTGACCGGGCGCAGCCTGCGCGACTGATATTTATATGAAACGAGCCCTGACCATAACCCTCAACGAAGTCCGCCTGTACCTGCAGGACAAGGGCGACCTGGCCTTCAGCCTGTTACTACCCATCGTCACCTTCGCCCTGATGTACGGGGCCTTCGGCGGGCAGACCCTCTTCACGGCCACCGCCCGCATCGTCGACCTTGACGGCGGCGCCCAGGCCCAGCACCTGATAACGCAGCTCGACGCGGTGGATGGCATCAGCATTGAGATGCTCACCGAGGCCGACGCCGACGCCAAGCTGGAGCGGTCGGATATCCAGCTGGTGCTGATTATCCCCGCGGGTTTCACCGAGACGCTTACAGCCGGCGATGATGTCACCCTGCTCTTCAAGCAGCGGGGCAACGGCGGGCAGGAGGGCCAGATTCTGGCCAGCATCGTCCGCGGCGTGGCCGAGGAGATGAACCAGGAGTTCCAGGCGGTGCGTCAGGTATCGGCCAATCTGGCGGGCACGGGCATCGCCGACGAGCGCATCCGTGTCACCGTGCAAGACCTGCTGGCTAAAGAGCGTGAAACGCCCCTGGTGGGCGTGGCCGAGGAGGTCGTCGGCGGCAGCGCCGACTTCATCGGCATGTATCTGCCCGGCATCGTGACGATGTACGTCCTCTTCGCCCTGACGATGAGCGCCCAGGCCATCGTCGAGGAGCGCCGCCGCGGCACGCTGGAGCGCCTGCTCACCACGCGGCTCTCCGCCGGGGAGCTGTTCTTCGGCAAGTTCCTGGCCGCCACCGCCCGCGGCTTCCTGCAGACGCTGATACTGCTGGCGCTGGCCTACGCCGTCTTCCAGCTCTTCACGCCCCTGTCCTTCGCCCAGGCGCTGGTGATTACCTTCCTCTTCGCGGCGGCGGCCGCCGCCGTGGGGATGATAATCGCCTCCATCGCCCGCACCCAGGCCGCCGCCAACTGGATTGGCGTGGTCTTCACCATGTTCATGGTCATGCTCGGCGGGACGTTCTTCGAGGTCGCCAAGGGCTCGGTGCTGGCCACCATTGGCAAGATTTCCATCAATACCTACGCCAACGAGGCCCTGCGCAACGTCGTCGTCGAGGGCGGCAACCTGGGGGATACCGTCATGCCGCTCCTGGTGCTGGCCGGCGTCGTCGTCGTGGGGCTGGCCGTCAGCCGTTTTCTCTTCCGGGCCGTGCCGGGGGGTAAGTAGCCATGCAGTCACTCCGCCATATCTGGTTCATCGCCCTCAAAGACCTCAAGCTCTTCGCCACCGACCGGCAGGCGCTCTTTTTCTTCATCGTCTTCCCCTTCATGTTCATCGTCCTCTTTAATTTTCTCCTCAGCGGCATCGGCGGCGAGGACGAGCGGCTCCAGCTGCACCTGCTCACCCGCGAGCCCGAAGGAGGCATCAGCTACCAGATTCTCGGCGCCATCGCTACCACCGACCCGGACGCGCTGCCGCCCGGCCAGCCCGAGATAATCTGGGACAAAGACTACGCCGCCGCCCGCCAGTCCGTGGAGGATGAAGAGCTGGCCGGCTTCATCGCCTTCCCGGCCGATTTTACCCAATCGCTGGCCGAGGGCACCCCGGTCAATCTTGAGGTGGTAACCAACGCCGATAACGTCAATACCCGGGCCGCCCTGGATGGTCTGGCCGGGGCCATCGCCGCGCAGCTGGGCACCTACCGGGTGGTCATCAACGCCAATATCAACCTCCTCCTTGCGGACGGGCTCCTCCCGCCCGACCAGGACAGCATCAACCAGAAGGCGCAGGAGATAATGGCCGGTATCCTGGCGGCGCAATCGTCCGGGACGCCGACGTCCCTGATTGCCTTTACCACGGAGAAGGTCGGCGAGGTGGAGGCGGAGAACCCGGCCAACTACGTCATCCCCGGCTACCTGGTGATGTTCGTCTTCTTCGCCGCCGTCATCACCGCCGAGTCCATCGTCCGCGAGCGCCAGAACCACACCCTGGAGCGGCTGCTGGCCACCTCGGTGCGGCGCTCGTCGCTGCTGGGGGGCATCTTCACCGGCACCGTCATCCGGGGGCTGGTGCAAATCGTTATTTTCTGGGTGGTGGGCATCCTGGCCTTCCACGTGGATATGGGGCTCTCGCCGCTGGCGGTCATCATCCTGTCAATTCTGATGGTTGTCATGTCCTCGGCCTGCGCCGTGATGCTGGCGACACTGGTGCGCACCCAGCGCTCCGCCGCCTCGCTGGCGGTGATTACGGCCCTGGTGCTGGCCCCCCTGGGCGGCTGCTGGTGGCCGTTCTTCCTCTACCCGGACTGGCTGCAGACCATCGCCCGGGTCACCCCCCACGCCTGGGCCACCACCGGCTTCAATAATCTCATGGTCTTCGGCACCGATTTCGGCGCCGTCGTGCCCAACATGCTGGCGCTGCTCGGCTTCGCCGTGGTCTTCGGCGCCATCGCCATCTGGCGCTTCCGTACCAGCGCCGTCTGAAGGAGAAGATCATTGAAAATGCAAATACCACTCCAAGAGGCCCAGCGCCGCGCCCTGGACTATCTCCCCAAGCTCCACTGAGGGCCCACCGTCCTGCAGGTCATGTGGGCAGCCTACGGCCGGGACAACCCGGACGCGCTCTGGGCGGGCGCCGCCTTCTGGGGCGGCATCGGTGGGCAGCAGCAGGGCCCCTGCGGCGCCGTCTCGGGGGGAGCGCTGGCCCTGGGGCTGCGGCACCGGACCGCCACCGATGATGAGACTAAGGCCGCGGCGGCCCGGGAGGCCGCCGGCCGCGACGCCGCCGAGCTGGTCAGGGGCTTTCAGGAGAAGTTCGGCGATATCACCTGCTGGGGGTTGATGGGGGTGGACCTTAGCGACGCGGCGGCCGCGAAGCGGGCGTATGAGGCCGGCGCCTTTGAGCGGTGCGACGAGCAGGTGAAGTGGGTTATCGCCAAACTCTACGAGCTGGAAGAAAAGCGCGCCGACTAATCTCTCCTAGTTGCGGCTGATGGTGTAGTGGCGCGTCCCGCCGATGACCGTCTCGCTGCGGACGGACAGTACCAGGTATATCAGGTTAAAGTTATCATTATCGCTGACCAGGTCTATCTGGGCTTCGGTATCGTCAGCGTGCAGGATATCCCAGCCAATGGTGAAGGTGTCGATATCAATGCCGTTTTGCATGTCCAGTGACTCGGCATTCCAGACATTGTGGGGGTATCCTTCGTAGTTGGAATCCGAAGTCGTCCCGTCCCAGAGCTCGACGCCGTTGACGGCCAGGGTATCGGGCAGCCAGCACTCGTCACCCTCGCCGACGAAGCAGGTCAGTTTGGCGGCGACAGGGTCGTCCCCGATTTGCTCCGGAATGATGAAACCCCGGATGTGCCCGCCCGGCTCACCGTCGCTATCAAAGTCCAGGTTGTCGCCCGAGCCGCGGCAGTAGGAAAAAGTGTTCCACAAGTAGAGTTGGCGCCCGGCCGTCTCCTGGCTGTGGTAGATGATAATCAGCGACCAGCCGGCGTAAGATAGCAGCTCGTCGTCGTCGGCCTCCACGCTGTCCGGCGGGCCCGTCCCTCCCACGGTGTACTGCCCGTTGCCGGTGGGATTATCGTCATCGCCGCGTACGCAGTGCTCCCTGACCAGAGCGGTCACGTCCTGCCAGCAGGCGTAGGAATACTGCCCCACCACCTTGGTGCCCAGCACCTGCGACTGGAGGGCGTTTATCGTCTCGGTATGAATATCGTATCCGTTGATGTTGAAACCGGCGGCGGTATCGGCCGCGCCGATTATCCGGGCCACGGCGATGTTATCGATAGCGCAGTACTCGCCGCTTTCGTTGAAACCGTCCAGGTAAAACTTCATTTTGAACTGGTCGGTCAGGTAGTCTTCCGGGATGATGTAGTAGTAGTATTCGCCACCCAGGCCCAGGTCACCGGCGAAGGCGGTCTCGTAGTCGCTCCAGCTTATCCCGTTATCGCCTGAAATCCGGAACTTGAGCCTATCGGCATAGAAGCCGGTCGATTCCAGATTATCCAGCCAGGATTCCGACTGTTCCCACTCCAGTATCGTCTGGCCCGCCGGGCAGCCGCTCAGGTCGACGGAGCCTTCCATCTCCAAGTAGCGGGTATCGGAGCCATAATAGGTCTTCTCGCCGCGGAACTGCTGGCTGGCAACCCTCCAGTACCGGTTGGGGCCGTCCCAGTTATTAAAGTTTTTACACGTATCCGGCCCCCAGTATTGGGGCGACGAGAAGCCGCTGTCGAAGAAGCCCGACCAGTAGAGGTAGGCGTGGGTCACGGTGGCGTCATCGGGAATATTCGCCACGGTGTAGGAGCTGGTGGCGTGGGGCGTATCGCGGATGTCCCAGATATCGGGGTAATCGTCGGTCATCAGCGAGTTGCCGATGGCCACGTAGTCGCCGGCGGTGGCGGCGTACATGTTGCGCAGCTGGCACCGCGAGGCGTAGGCCTCGATGGCGGTATCGCCGGCGGCGGCCGTGATTTTATACATGCGGGTATCGATGTCCCAGACGGCGGGGATATCGGTGGCTACCGGCCCGGCGGCGACCATCCAGGCGATGGCGGCCGGGCGGGCCTCCGGCTGCTCGCTTAAGTACTTAAAGGTTATCTCGGCGGTCTGCGGGAAGCTATCCGGGTAGAGCCCTTCCGGGGGGAGGTCGGTAAAGAGCAGGGGCGACGCCCCGAAGTCCCAGACCACGGCCTGCCCGCCGGGGCGGGCGCTGACGTCTTCCGCATAGAGGCCGGCGGTATCTTCAAAGGTGGCCAGGTTGCAGCCGCCGTCATAGGTGAAGCCGTGGGGCAGCCAGATGCCTAGCGAGGTCACCTCCAGGGGGTCTTCCTCCTCCTCGGCGGGGTAAAAGTCCAGCTTGATGCGGTAGTCGTCCTCGTCGAGGGCGGTGCCGGTGACGATGAGGCGGTTGATGTTACTATCGGTGATGTCCCGCTCGATGATGCCGTGGGCCAGCGCCGGGGTCAGGCCAAGCTCCCCCATGGTGGTGTTGCTGGGAATCCAGACGTTCTGGATGGTAACCGTCACGGCCAGGTCGTTGACGGGGCTGTCCAGCTGGTAATCGCAGGCGGTGGCAAAATCGTAGGCGTAGTTGGGGTCGTCGTAGAGAATCTCCAGGGCGTCGTACTTAATCTGCCAGATGGCGTCCTCGATGCCGGCATCGGCGGCGAAGATGCTGTCGGCCTTGTCCTCGTAAACGGTGCCGGTATCCAGTGCCGTGCTCAGGAAAGACAGGGTGGGGACGATGGTCAGCGCCCCCAGCAGCAAAAAGACGATTACCAGGACGAGGGACTGTCCCGCCTCACTATCTTTACATAACATTCTTCTCATGACGTCGCCCCCGGGCCTAGAGATTGGGGCGGGAGGTAATCTCGCGCACCTTGGTGACGCTGGTCTTGGCGTCGCCCTTGCCGACGCTGGCGGTAATCGTCAGCGTGAGCACGCCGCTGGCCTCTTCGCAGTGGGTCAGCGCTGGAGCCGGGTTGATGTATTCCGCCACCCGGGTCTGGTATGGCCCCTCCCCGTCAACGTAGTAGCGGCGCATCAGGGCGCCGTCGCTTAGGTCGTAGACCACCTGGTAGACCACGTTGTCCCAGGCCAGCCGCGTCAGCGTCAGCGGGAAGCCGGCCTCCCCCGACGTCTCTATCGTCTGGGCCATCTGGGCGTCCTGGCTCACCCACTGGACGGCGTTGAGGGTGTGGCGGCTGGCGGTGGTGTAATCGGCGTTCTGCGCCGTCTGGTCGAGCACCTGGATACTGGAGACGGTGGCCCCCAGGCCGATGAAGCCGGTAACGGCCAGGGCCACCACCAGCTCGATGGTGGAAAAACCCCGCTGCCCGCGGCGGCGGGGCTGCCGCTTGAGCCGGGTCATCGGTTTACCTTCCAGCTCTGCAGCGTCAGCACGTCGTGGTTGCCGTGGCTGATGGTAACGGTGAGCTGCTGGATATGGCTGTTCTTGAGGCCCAGCACGTCCAGGTCGGCGCTGTAGCCGGCGAACTCCGGCGGGATGGCGACACCGTACTCGACGGCGTATATCTCTTTCTTGACGGTGTCCAGGACGCTCTCGGCCAGTATCTTGGCCGTGGCCCGCGCGTCGGCGGTGGCCCGGGCCGAGGTGGTCGCCGCCACCCCGCCCAGAAATGACACGCTGATAATCCCCAGCAGCGCCAGGGCCGCGGCCGTCTCAATTAAGGTCATCCCTTTTTCGTGCTTCTTTTTCATGGCCTTTTCAGGGTGCAAGTTCCCCCTCATTTTATTATTCGGCGTGGGACGGCGGCTGTAAATGGGTTAATGGTCAGGCTTGGGGGGTTACGATGGTCATTAAGGAGTGATTAATAACCTCACCCCCTGTGTCCCCCTCTCCTGCCGAGGCGTGCCGCAGGAGAGGGGGAATTGATATAGAAAGAGGGGCTTGCGCCCCTCTTAAACGCCCCGTGGGGGTTAAGGGGTGGTAAACTACGGGCTAAGCCGTTGATGATGAGGGCGGCTTGGGTGGGAATAGATAACACCGATGGGGTGGCGGGGTAAAGGGAGGGCAAGCCCTCTTGGTTCTCTTACGCCCGGAGGGAGTTGATGATGGGCGTCTTGAGGAAGGCCCTGACCACGGCGGGGTCAAACTGGGTGCCGGCGCAGCGTTTCACCTCGGCGATGGCCTTGGCCGCGGGCATAGCGGCCCGGTAGGGGCGGTCCGAGGTCATGGCGTCGAAGGCATCGGCCACGGCCAGGATGCGGGCGCCGAGGGGGATATCGTCGCCGGAGATAATCTGCTTGTGACCGGTGCCGTCGTAGCTATCGTGGTGGTGGCGTATCACATTAACAATTTCATCGTTGACCAGCGGCTGGACGATGCCCGGCCCGATGCTGCAGTGCGTCAGGATGTAGTCGTACTCCGACGGGCTGAGGACGCCCGGCTTATTCTGCACGGAGGCATCGATGCCAATCTTGCCGATATCGTGCAGCAGGGCGGCCCAGCGCAGGTTCTCCAGCGCCTCGCCGGTAAGCCCCAGGGCCTGCCCGGTATCCACGGCTATCTTGGTCACCCGCCGCGAGTGACCGGCGGTGTACCTGTCCTTGGCCTCCAGGGCGCCGATGAGCGACTCGATGGCGTCGATAAAGAGGTTCTGGAGCTCCCGGGACTGCTGCTCCACTTTGCCTTCCAGCAGCTGGCGTTTTTCCTTGAGGTTGAGTTCCAGGTCGCGCTTTTCCAGTACCGTCCTGATATTGGTCACCAGCTGGTCCAGGTCGAAGGGCTTGGTGATATAGTCCTGCGCCCCGTTCTTCATGCACTTGACAATCGTATCCGGCTCGACGACGGCGGTGGCCATGACGAAGGCCGTATCCGGGAAGTGCTTTTTCAGCTTCGGCAGCAGCTCCGTTCCCGAGATGCCCGGCATCATGATGTCCAGGATGACCAGGTCGGCCGGGTTATTCTGCAGGTACGAAAGGGCCTCGCCGGCGTTGCCGGCTTCCTCACAGTTAAAGCCGCTGCGGGTAAGGCACCTGTTGAGGCTGCGGCGTACCGTCTTTTCGTCGTCGACAATTAAAATCGTCTCTTTGGCAGACGCGATAACCATATCCAGTTCCCTTTCTGAGTCTTCCCGGTGCGGCCGTATCCCGGCCGTTTCCTACCGGCTATTCTGCCATCGGCATTTTGATGGTGAAGGTGGTGCCCTTGTCCACCTGGCTCTTGACGCTCATCTCGCCGCCGTGCTTGACCACGATTCCGTAGCAGATGCTCAGGCCCAGGCCGGTGCCCTTGCCGATTTCCTTGGTGGTGAAGAACGGGTCGAAGATGCGCGGCATAATCTGCTTTTTGATGCCGCAGCCGCTGTCCGCAAAATGGATATTGATGTGCTGGCCGTCCCTCTCCGTGGTGACCTTGAGGGTACCGGGTCGGCC
>DAOULO010000047.1:0-3722 GCA_034420195.1 Dehalococcoidales bacterium | reverse complement strand
ACGGCTTATCCACGGGTACAACCTCCCCCTCTGGCAGGGTGTGGGGACAAAACTACGGGCTAAGCCGCTGATGATACTGGGTGGCTTGGGCGGGAATAGATAACTCCGAGGGGGCGGGGTGGTGAGGCAAGCCCCCTCTATTGTCCTAAATCAGCCGTGAGCGAAGGCTCCGGCTCATTCTCGTGCCAGGACTTCTTCTCGCCGGTGAGCTTGGTAACCTCGTCGCGGTCGTTGCAGAAATCGTAGACCGACTCGCGGCTGATGACGCCGCTGCGGTAGAGCCGGACGAGCGCCTGGTCGAGCAGCTCCATGCCCTGGTGGGCGTGCATGCGGATGGTATTGGGCAGCTGGTAGGTCTTGCCCTCCCGGATGAGGTTCCGCACCGCCGGGCTGGCCAGCATCACCTCGATGGCGGCCACCCTCCCCTTACCGTCCACCCGCGGGACGAGCGCCTGGCAGAGGATACCCAGCAGCAGCGACGCCAGCCGCATCTGGGCCAGGTGCCGCTCGTGGGGAGGGAAGAGGTTGGTAATGCGTTCGATGGCCTGGGCCGCGCTGGGGGCGTGCCCGGTGGTGAGCACCAGGTGCCCTGTTTCCGCCACGGTGAGGGCCGTCGAGGCCGTTTCCAGGTCGCGCATCTCGCCGACGAGGATGACGTCCGGGTCCTGCCGCAGCACGTGCCGCAGCGCCTCGGCGAAAGAGAGGGTATCGCTGCCCAGCTCGCGCTGGGTGATGGTGCAGTCCTTGTCCTCATAGGTATATTCGATGGGGTCTTCGATGGTCACCACGCGCCGGCTCTCGGTACGGTTGAGGTGCTCAATCATAGCCGCCAGCGTGGTGGACTTGCCGCTGCCGGTGGGCCCGCTGACCACCACCAGCCCCCGGGGACGCTTCACCAGCTCCTGGCAGACATCCGGCAGGCCCAGCTCCTCAAAGCCGGGCACCTGCAGCGGCAGCAGCCGCACCACCAGCGAGACCGTGCCGCGCTGGCGGGCGGCGTTGAGGCGTATCCGGCCCACGTCCGGCACCGTCCGGCCCAGGTCAAGCTCGCGGCAGCGCGCGAACTCCTCCCGCTCTTCCTCGGTGGTTATCTGGCCCAGTACCTGCTCCATGTCGGCGTCGGTCAGGGCAGGCTGGTCTTCGGCACGCACCAGCTCGCCGTCGATGCGCATCAGGGGCGGCCGGGAGAGCACCAGGTGCAGGTCGGAAGCGCGCTTCTTTTTAGCCGTCTGTAATAGAGTTATAATATCCGTCATTCTTGCCCCTCCAGTTGCAGCGTCAGGCTGAAATCCATCACCTTACTCAGCGGGTCACCTTCATCTTCCAGCCTGAGGCTATCGATGGTAATCTCGACAAAACGCCCGGTGGCATCCAGCCGGTAGACGTATTCCAGCACTTCCAGCTCGCTGGCCGCCCGCCCGGAGATGGTGACTCCCTCGGCGGTGTGGCTTAGCTGAGAAAATTCCAGCCCGCTGACGTCGTTGTCCACGGCCGCCTGCATATCGCCGTTAATCAGGTCGCCACGGGCGTAGATGGCGCTCAGGGCGGTCTCCTGGGCGGTACGGTCGGCGGCCAGCGCCGCCAGCTCCTGCTCCATGGCGGCGATGCCCTCGGTCAGCGCCTGCTTCTGGGCCTGCTTGCTGGCGATAACGAGGTTGGTGGTATCCAGCTGGCTCTGCGCCAGGCCGATATCGGCGGCGGTATCCCGGACGTTCATACCCAGAAAGACGAGCAGCGCCACGGCGGCCGCCCCCGCCAGCAGGGCGATAATGCGGCCCGGGCGTACCGGCCGGGGCTGGCGGTAGGTGGGGAGGATATTGAGATTGACCCGCAGCGGCCCCGCGGCGCCCTTGAGCTCCTTGAGCGCCAGGCCGACGTTGACCAGATGGTAGAGGTCTTCGGTGTCGTCGGGGCCGGTCAGCGGCGAAGGCAGCGCCGCTACCTTCAGGCCCAGCTCCTCGGCCACTGCCTGGTAGCGCTCCGGCACGGCGGCCATCTCCCCGGATACCAGCAGCACGGCCCCCGGCAGGACGGGCTTCTCCGGGTCGTGGGAGTTATAGAACTCGACCGTCCGCTTCAGCTCGTCGCGGACGACGGCCAGCTTCTCGTCGGGGGACAGGGACGCGCCGGGGAAAGGCACGGTGCGCACCGGCTGGGGAATCCCGTCGGCGATATTGATGATATCGAACTCCTCCGCCTGCACGTCCAGGATGAGGGCGCTGGCCTCCGGGGCCAGCCGGGCCAGGGCCAGCGGTTTGATGTCCATGAGGGAGACCTTGAGCCCAGCCAGACTCAGGCAATGCAATACCGCATCGGTAATCTGGCGGGGCACCCCGGCGATAAAGGCCCGCGTCTTGCCATCGGCCACGTCCAGTATCTGCCAGGCAAGGTAGAGCTGCTCCAGAGGCACCGGCAGCAGCCGCCGGGCCTCGCGGGTAATGGCCTCATCCAGCATCGCCCGGGGCAGTTCCGGCAGCACCAGCGGCCGGGTCAGGCAGTGGCGGCCGCTCAGGCCGACGATGGCCCTTCCGGCGTGTATCCGCTGGCTCTTGAGGAGGCTTTTAATATCGGCGGCCAGCGCCGCCTCTTTGCCGGCGGCGGCGATATCGGCCAGGCTGTCTTCCAGGGGCAGCTCGGCCAGCTTGACGATGCGCCGCCCGCGGCTGACCATGAAGCGGAGGCTGGTATCGTCAATGGCTAATGTCGTTAGCGGCGCGGCCATAATCAGCTCCCCTCGTAGGAGTAGAGCACCAGCTCGACGCTGACGCTCGGCTCGGCATCCTCGTCCGGTTCGGGCAGGACAACGCGGGCGCTGGCCACGTAGCCGGTCGGGTAGCCCTCGTTGAGGCTGATGATAAAATCGATGAGTTCGTCCAGGTCGCCGGTGACCAGACCGCTCAGCGTGGTCGTGAAGCCCTCCACGTCCGCGAGCGCCTGCCGGGTGAAGGGGGTAGTGGTCACGCCGATGACCCTCACCCCACAGTCGGCGGCGATGAGAAAGAACGTGTCGGTAATACTGGCGCTCTCGATGTCCTGGTGCAGCTTGGCCTCGGCATCGGTCAGGCGGGCCTGCTCCGTCTCCAGCTGGGCCAGGAGCGCGTCGTACTCGGCCTGGAGGTCGGCGGTAGCCAGTTTATCGTAGCGCATCTGCGAGAGGTCCAGCTCCTGGTCGAGGGCGGCCTGCGCCTGGTTCTGCCGGGAAAAGGCCAGCCCCAGCCACCCCAGCGCCACGATGAAGACGCCCGCCGAGAGCAGCAGCCAGGCCGTTTTACTCAGTTTGACACGTTTCATGGCGTCCCCGCTTTCCCCTAGGAGAAGGCCTGCCCGTAGATGGAGTACATCGCCGAGACCATGGAGAGGGCAATCAACCCGACGATACCGGCGATAATCAGCGTCATCACCGGCTGAATCAGCCCGATGAGTGCTTTCGTCTTCTCGGCCGCCTCGGCCTCGTAGTTGCGGGTCACCGCCTGCAGCGAGGTGTCGAGGCTGCCGGTCTCCTCCCCTACCTTGACCATCTGCACCATCATCGGCAGGAAGAGGCGGTTGCGGGACATCGGCCGGGCCAGCCCCTCACCCTTAATCATATCCGTCTGCACGTCGTAAAGGGCCTGCGCCATGACGCGGTTTCCGCAGCCCTGAATGACCAGTGGCATAATCTCCGTCAGCGGCAGCCCAGCGGTGAAGAGCAGCGAGATACTGCGGCACAGGCGGGCCAGCTC
>DAOULO010000046.1:0-4459 GCA_034420195.1 Dehalococcoidales bacterium | reverse complement strand
GCCGAAGCCCGCCCAGACTAAAAAGCCCGCCCCGAAGGTGAAAAAGGCGGCCCCCGCCGCCGACGCAGCACTGGACTCCCCCGTTACGGCCGTCAAAGGCATCAGCACGGCCCTGGCGGGCAAGTTCGGCAAGCTGGGCGTGAAGACCGTCCGCGACCTGCTCTATTTCTTCCCCCACCGCCACCTCGACTACAGCCAGCTCAAGACCATCTCGGAGCTGGTGGCCGGGCAGGAGCAGACCATCGTCGCCAACGTCTGGCAGGCGCAGGAGGCCCGACCCGGCGGGCGGCGCTCCACCGAGGCCATCGTCGGCGACGCCACCGGCAACATCCGCGTCGTCTGGTTCAACCAGCCGTACCTCGCCAAGACCCTCAAGACCAACAGCCGCATCGTCCTGAGCGGGCGGGTCAGCCTCTTCCGGGGGCAGCATGTCTTCCAGTCGCCGGAGTGGGAGAGCGCCGAGGGGCCGGAGGCCGTCCATACCGGGCGGCTGGTGCCCGTCTACCCGCTCACGGCGGGGCTGCGACCGCGGCAGGTGCGCAAGCTGATGAAAGCCTTCATCGACCTCTGGGCGTCCCGGCTGAGCGATTTCTTGCCCGAAAAGTTACGTAAGCGCCTCGGCCTGATGCTGCTGCCCGGGGCCATCGCCCAGGCGCACTACCCGGAGGACGCCGTCGCCAAAGACCGGGCGCGCCTCCGCCTCGCCTTCGACGAGCTTTTCCTCCTCCAGCTGGGGGTGATGGGTAAGAAGCGCGACTGGCAGCAGGGCCGCCCCGCCACCCCGCTGGAGACGAAATTGCCGGTGCTCGACAGGTTCATCACCTCACTGCCGTTTAAGCTGACAGCGGCGCAAAACAAGGTCCTCGGCGAAATCATGGCCGACTTGGCCAAGCCCGTGCCGATGTCTCGTCTCTTACAGGGGGAGGTGGGCAGCGGCAAGACGGTGGTGGCCACGGCGGCGCTGCTGGCGGCGGCGGGGAGCGGGACGCAGGGGGCCTTCATGGCGCCGACGGAGATATTGGCCGAGCAGCACTTCCAGACCATCCGCGGGCTGCTGGCCGCCCTGGGCGGGGAGTCGGGCGAGGGCTATCTGCGGACGTATAGCGGCATTCTGGACAGGCCGCTTAATTTGGCCCTGCTCATCGGGGATATCAAGGCCGCCGGTAAGAAAGAGCTGCGCAAACAGATTGCCTCCGGCGAGATAGATATCGTCATCGGGACGCACGCCCTGGTGCAGAAGGGCGTCGATTTTCACCGGCTGGGGCTGGCTGTCGTCGACGAGCAGCACCGCTTCGGCGTCGAGCAGCGCGCGGCGCTGCGGGAGAAGGGCCCCAGCCCGCACATGCTGGTGATGACGGCCACGCCGATACCCCGCACCCTGGCGCTGACTCTCTACGGCGACCTCGATTTATCCGTCATCGACGCGCTGCCGCCGGGAAGGCAGGAAATTAAGACGAAATGGCTCCGCCCCGACCAGCGCGCCAGCGCCTATGCCTTCGTGCGCAAGCAGGCCGCCGAGGGGCGGCAGGCCTTCATCCTCTGCCCGCTGGTGGAGGAATCGGAGGTGGTCATGGCCCAGGCGGCCACCGCCGAGTACGAGCGCCTCTCCCGCGAGGTCTTCCCCGACCTGCGGCTGGGGCTGGTGCACGGGCGGCTGGCGGCGAAGGATAAAGACGCCGTCATGGGGCAGTTCCGCGACGGTGAACTTGATATTTTAGTAGCCACGCCGGTCATCGAGGTGGGCATTGATATCCCCAACGCCACCGTCATGCTCATCGAGAGCGCTGACCGCTTCGGCCTCTCGCAGCTGCACCAGTTCCGCGGCCGGGTGGGGCGGGGCACCGCCCAGAGCTACTGCATGCTCCTGGCCGAAGACCCATCGGACGTGGGCCGGGAGAGGCTTGACATAATAGAAAACACTCAAGACGGTTTCCAGCTGGCCGAGGCCGACCTCAAGATGCGGGGGCCGGGCGAGTTCTTCGGGACGCGCCAGAGCGGCCTGCCCGACCTGCGCATGGCCAAGATTTCCGACGTGGCTATATTAGAGTTGGCCCGCCGCGAGGCCACCGGTCTTTTTAAGGTAGACCCGCAGTTGAAAAAAGCGGAGCACCGGGCTTTATCGCTGGAACTGGCGCGCGTCTGGACGGGGGCCGGCGAATGGAGCTAGCGGTTGTTCCTTAGGGATTTCGCTTAAAGATATATTGCGTTAAATGAACATTCATGGTATCTTAAGAAATCATTTGTGGACGCAGTTATCGGGAGGCGATTTATGGACATATTCCCAAACGAAAACGAAACAGCGCTTGCAGCAAGCCTTTTAGTGGAAAAATATAATATTTCTGGCCAATTATTAGGGAAGTTACTTGGTAATAAACAGATGACAGCTGCAAGTAAATATATAGTAAGAAAAATTGGTAATAAAAATCCCGACAGACTTGATATTGCTAAGCGTTTGGTGCGTAGGAGGGGCGCAGAACTTTTCGGAGGCAGTAACGAAGCAGTGAGAGAATTAAGAAAGAGGCTACTTAGCCAGTTACCAGCTAAGGGGGTCAAGCAGCTTTTTACGCGGAATAAGCCTTATAGAAGTACAATCACCTCCCCTTCTTATATGGTTAGGCCATTGGCAGAATTGAAGTGGGTAGCTCGGGGGCCGTGGCCGATTGATTTTGTAAAGACTCTAGGCTTTCCGGAGATCTTTGCCGGGATACGCCATTCAAATGTTACCCAGACGATAGAGGATATACCTCCTCTGGGAATACCACCTAGACTTAAAGAGTTTCAAGAGCATCTAAAGAAGCGTATGTTGGATGTTCTAAATAGAGATCGTGAGAAAACACGTTGTGTTGTAACACTTCCAACAGGTGGAGGCAAAACCAGAGTCGCCGTTGAAGCATTTATAGATTGGATGCATGAGCGTTTCGCTAATAGACAGTATATGTTATGGATAGCTCAAAGTGAAGAATTATGTGAGCAAGCTATATCCTGTATTCGTCAGTTGTGGTGTTCTAGAGAGTATACAAGCTCTTTGAGGGTTTACCGGTATTTTGGAGGGCGGGATATACAGCGGGAAGAACTTCGCGGAGGTGCAGTAGTCACCAGTATACAACAGCTTTATAACCGCAGTAAGGGTGGTGACGTTGTCTTGGATATTATCTTAAAAAATACTGGGGCGATGATAATTGATGAAGCCCACCGCGCTGTCTCAACTATGTATGATACACTACTCACCCACGCTGAAAAGACGTGTGGATCTGAACTCTTTCCAATTTGTGGTTTGACAGCCACACCCGGTCGTTCCGGCCTTTACCGGGAAAGAGAGACGATTAAGCTAGTAAATAGGTTTGATGCGTACCTGGTTAAACCAGACCTTGATGAAGCGTATTCGAAAGATCCCCTGCAATACTTTCGGGATAAGGAATACTTGGCTCGTCCGTGTCATATCATTTATCGTTCAGGTCGAGAGTATACAATGTCCGATGATGATATCAAACAAATGAAACTGGAGTCTGATTTGCCTAGTGGGTTTTTGAAGCGGATGGCTAGTGACCGAAATAGAAATGAGATTATTGTTAGAAGACTACTGCAAATTCCTCGGGATACTCAAACATTGATATATGCTTGTACGGTAGAGCACGCTTATTTCATTGCAGATATTCTTACGGAATTGACAGGGAAGCCGGTTGGTGCAATATCATCTATGACTCCCCTAACAATTAGGCGTGGACTCATTCAGGATTTTAAACAAGGTAATATGCAATTCCTGTGTAATTTTGGTGTTCTTACTACAGGTTTTGATGCGCCAAAGACTGAATGCATAGTAATCTGCAGGCCTACCACGAGCGAAGTATTATATGAACAAATTGTAGGACGAGGTCTTCGCGGGCCTAAGTTCGGTGGAACTAAAGAGTGCAAGGTAATTGACTTTTCTGATAACATCCACAGACTTGGCCCACCTTTGGCTTATGAAAGGTTCAAGGATTTTTGGATTGAGGAACATGAGGAACGATGAAGGGGTGCAGTTTATTTTACTGAGCAATAGAGCGTATTTTATTGTATTTTGCAAAATATCTATCTTCTATTGTATGATAGGTTTTATCTACAACCTGGAAATTATTTGGAAGCCTTGTACTTAGGATCGTTTTGAAATCGCCTTTTGCCAAGGTAATCGTCAATCCCGCCGCCGGGGCCGGTAAGACCGGCCGCCTCTGGCCGCGCCTTCGGGAGATGTTCCGTGGGCACGGGCTGCGCTTCGAGCATGAGTTGACCGAGGCCCCGGGACACGCCACCGAGCTGGCCCGTGAGGCGGTGGCGCGGGGGCACGAGCTGGTGGTCTCCGTCGGCGGCGACGGCACCATCAACGAGGTCGTCAACGGCTTTTACATCGCCGGCTCAGTTAACGGGACGGCCCTGGGCATCGTCGCCACCGGCACCGGCAGCGACTACGTCCGTACCCTCGGCA
>DAOULO010000045.1:0-7395 GCA_034420195.1 Dehalococcoidales bacterium | reverse complement strand
CGTCTCCGGTTTCCGCCTCAAGCACGGGCAGGCGGTAGCCATCGGCATGGTGGCCGAGGCCAGGATTTCCCAACGCGTAGGCGCCCTGGCTGAAGCGGAGGTCTTCCGCCTGGAGGAGGTCGTCCGGGCGGCCGGGCTGCCCACCGAGGTGCCCGACCTGGATATTGAGGCCGTCATGGCGGCCATGCAGCACGATAAGAAAGTCCGCGACGGCCAGGTCAGGTTCGTCCTGCTTAAATCCATCGGCGAGGCCTTCATCAGCGATAGCGTTGACCTGGCCGTGGTGCGGGAGGTGCTGGGTGGCTGAAGGCAGGCCACGGATATGCGCCGCTGTCGTGAGCGACGACCCGGCGGCCCTGAAGCAGGCCGGGGAAATGGCCGACCTCATCGAGCTGCGCCTCGACCTTATCGGCCCCGGCTGGCGGGAATTGACAGGGCATCTGAAAAAGCCCTGGATAGCCTGCAACCGCCGCGCCGAGGAGGGCGGTGCTTGGCGAGGGGACGAAAGCGCCCGCATCGGGGAGATACTGGAGGCCGTCGGGATGGGTGCGGCCATCGCCGACATCGAGCTGGCGACGCCCGGATTAAAAAAAATAGTCCGGCAGATTAAGGGGCGGGCGACCTGCCTGCTTTCCTATCATAACCTTGAGGAAACGCCGCCGCTCGGGGAACTGCGGGGGATTGTCAAGCGGCAGCTGGCCGCCGGCGCCGATATCTGCAAGGTGGTCGCGACGGCCAGAAGTCTGGCGGACAGCCTCGCCGTGCTGGGGCTGATAAAGGCCTTCCCCAAGGTCAAGGTCGTCGCCTTCGCCATGGGAGAAATGGGCCAGCTCTCGCGGGTGCTGGCGCCACTTACAGGTGGCTATTTCATCTACGCCGCTATCGCGGCGGGCCGCGAGTCGGCCAGCGGGCAGCTGACTATCGCCGAGATGCGGGAAATATACAGGATTATAAAATGAATAGAGCAATTTCCGGTAAAACTCAGGTCTGCGCCCTCATCGGCGACCCGGTGGAGCACACCATGTCGCCGGCGATGCACAACGCCGCCTACGCCGAGTTGAGGCTGGACTACGTCTACATCCCCCTGCTGGTCAGGCCGGAGGGCCTGGGGAACGCCGTCCGCGGCCTGCGCGCCCTGAACGTGCGGGGCTTCAACGTCACCATCCCGCACAAGGTGAAGATTATCCCCCGTCTCGACAGTCTCGACCCGATGGCGGAGCGCATCGGCGCCGTCAATACCGTGGTCAATAACGGCGGCGAGCTGACCGGCTACAATACCGACGCCGCCGGTTTTCTGGCGGCGCTTCAGGAGCGGGGCTTCGCGCCGGGTGGCAAGCAGGTGGCCCTCATCGGCGCCGGCGGGGCGGCGCGGGCCATCGCCCACGTCCTGGCCGAGCAGGGGGCGGATATCGTCATCCTCAACCGCCGGGAGGAGCTGGACTGGGCGCACGAGATTGCCGGGCTCGTCGCCGATAATTTTAAGAAGAAAGTGGAAGTCCTGGAGCTGGACGATGCCAATCTGAAACAGGCGCTGGACGGGGCGGCCCTGGTGGTCAACGCCACCAGCCTGGGCATGACCCCCCATGATGACGCCACCCCGGTGCCCGCCAACCTCCTCAACGATAGCCTGCTGGTCTTCGATATCGTCTATAACCCCGTCCGGACGCGCCTTCTCCGCGAGGCCGCCGCCGCCGGAGCCGACACCATCGGCGGGGTGGACATGCTCGCCTGGCAGGGGTCGCTGGCCTTCCAGATGTGGACCGGCCGGGACGCCCCCGTCGACCTGATGCGCCAGAAGGCCCTGGGGATGCTCAAAGCTCATGAAAAAAAGTAGTATCGCCCTCATCGGCTTCATGGGGACGGGCAAGACGGCGGTGGGCCGGTTGCTGGCCGCCGAGCTGGGGAAGGATTTTATCGAGCTGGACGCCCTCATCGAGCGGCGGGCCGGTAAGACCATCCCCGAAATCTTCCGCCAGGACGGCGAGATTGCCTTCCGCGAGCGGGAGATTGTCGCTGTCGGCGAGGTGGCCGGGCGCGCCGATGCCGTCATCGCTTGCGGCGGGGGGGTGGTTCTTAATACAATAAACGTTGACCGACTCCGGGAGGACTGTGTCATCGTCGGTCTGACGGCGACGCCGGGGGTAATCCTGCGGCGGACATCGGGCGAGCCGGGCGGGCGGCCGTTGCTGGCGGTGCCCGACCCCCTGGGGGAGATACGGAAGCTGCTCAAATCCCGCCGCCCCTTTTACGAGCGAGCGGCGGATATAATGATAGATACCTCCCGCCTGACCCCCGGGGCGGTGGCCGCCCGAATCATCGAGCAACTGGAAAATTATGAGAGTTAAGATAGACAAGAGCGACATTAAGGGCGATGTCAGCGTACCTCCGTCCAAGAGCCTGACGATACGGGGGCTGATGGGCGCCGCCCTGGCCAGAGGGGAGAGCCAGCTGGTCAATCCCCTGGCCTGCGACGATACCGAGGCCGCTATCAGTGTCCTCCGGCAAATCGGCGTACGTATCCGGCAGGAGCCGGGCGTGTGGCGGGTCGAGGGCGGGGATTTCCGCGCCCCGGCCGGAGACCTTTACTGCGGCGAATCGGCGGCCACGCTGCGCTTTATGACGGCCCTGGCCGCCCTCGTTCCCGGCGGCGGCCGGCTCACCGGCGGGCTGTCGCTTGCCAGGCGTCCCGTCGGGCCGCTGGTTGAGGCGCTGGGGAAATTAGGGATAAAGGTCTCGGCTCAAGACGGCCGCCCACCGGTGATTATCGAGGGGGGCGAGCTGGCCGGTGGCGTGACTGAGCTGCCGGGGGACATCAGCTCGCAGTTCGTCTCGGCGCTGCTGCTGGTCGCCCCGCGGGCGCGCCGCGAAACGACTATCCGGTTGACAACCCCGCTGACCTCGCGGCCCTACGTACTGATGACGCTCTGGTGCCTGGAAAGGTTCGGGATAAACGTGCGCGTGGAGAGCAATAAATTTATCGTCCGGCCACAGCCATACCGGCCGGCCAAAATAGAGATAGAAGGCGACTGGTCGTCGGCCTCGTATTTTCTGGCGCTGGGGGCCCTCTCCGGCGGCATCAAAGTGGGCAATCTGGCGCGCAACAGCCTCCAGGCCGACCGGGAGCTACTGCGTATCCTGCGCGGCATGGGGGCGGCGGTGGCTAACGGGGCGGATGCGGTTAGCGTGAGCCGCGGCGAGCTCAAGGGAATCCGGGCCGACCTCGCCGACGCCATCGACCTGCTGCCCACGGTGGCGGTACTGGCCGCCCTGGCCGGTGGCCAAAGCGAGCTTAGCGGCATCCGGCGGGCGCGTCTCAAGGAGTCCGACCGCGTGGCGGCGGTCAAGGAGGGACTGGAGAGGTTGGGAGTGGCTGTCACTGAAGAAGAAGATAGCCTGACGATTACCGGTGCCAAAAAGCTCAAACCGGCCGTTATCAATAGCCACGACGACCACCGCATCGCCATGGCCTTCGGTGTGCTGGGGGCCGCCGCAGGGGGTATTACCATCGCCGGGGCAGAGTGCGTCGCCAAGACCTACCCCGGTTTCTGGGAGGCATTAAAAAGCGTGGGGGGCAAGGTGAAGCAAGATGAATAGCATCGGCAAATTATTTATCGTGACCAGCTTCGGCGAGAGCCACGGCCCGGGCGTGGGGGTCGTCGTCGACGGCTGCCCCGCCGGTCTCGCACTGACGCGGGACGAAATCCAGCGAGAGGTGGACAAGAGGAAGCCGGGGACGGGGGCGGCCGCGACCGCCCGCCGCGAGCCGGATAAAGTCGAGGTGCTCTCCGGTCTCAAGGACGGCCGCACCACCGGCGCGCCCATCGGCCTGCTGGTGCGCAACGATGACGTTGACGACAGCGACTACGACCGCATCGGGTCGCTTTTACGCCCCGGCCACGCCGACTACACTGCCCTGGTGAAGTACGGCGGCTTCGCCGACGCGCGGGGCGGGGGCCGATTCTCGGGGCGGATTACGGCCGGGTTCGTCATGGCCGGGGCCGTCGCCCGCAAGCTGCTGGCGACCCTCGGCGTGGAAATCGCCGCCCATACGGTAGAAATCGGCGGGATTGCGGCCAAAGCAGCGAAATTTGAAGATATTAAAACGAAGGCCGTGAAAGACCCCCTGCACTGCGCCGACGCGGCCGCCTCCAAAAAGATGAGCGAACTTATCGCCAGGGTCAAGGCCGAGGGCGACAGCCTCGGCGGCGTCATCGAGGGCGTGGCCGCGGGCGTCCCCGCCGGGCTGGGCGAGCCGGTCTTCGATAATCTGGACGGGGAGCTGGCTAAAGCCCTCCTGGCCATACCGGCCGTCAAGGGGGTAGAATTCGGGGCCGGTTTCGCCGCGGCGCGAATGCGCGGCTCGCAGCACAACGACCCCTTCGCCCTGCAAAATGGTAAAATCATCACCACCAGCAACAACGCCGGGGGTATCCTAGGCGGTATTTCTAACGGCATGCCGGTGGTGGTACGCGTGGCCGTCAAGCCGACGGCCTCCATCGCCGCCGCGCAGGCGACGGTGGATATGCAAAAAATGGAAGAGGCAACAATAGAGGTTCGCGGTCGGCACGACGCCTGCATCGTCCCCCGGGCGGTACCGGTGGTGGAGGCCATGATGGCGGTAACTATCTGCGATTTTGCTTTGAGGGCGGGCATCGTCCCGCGGGTGGTAAAATGAACCTTGACGATTTACGCAAAAAAATCGATAAAATCGACGCCGACCTAGTCGAGCTGATTGCCGAGCGCATCAAGACGGCCGAGGCCATCGGCCGGGGCAAGAAGGTCGAGAAACGCCTCATCGAAGACCGCGAGCGGGAGCTCAAGGTGCTGCGCAACGTGCGCGCCCTGGCCCGCGAGAAAGGCATCAGCCCCAGCGATGCCGAGGCCATCTACCGCCATGTCATCGAGGCCTGCCGTAAGATTCAGGGGGTGGCCGTGGCCTTCCAGGGGGAGCCGGGGGCCTACACCGAGGAGGCCGCCCGGCGCTACTTCGGCGAGTCCACCCAGGGCGTCCCCTTCGAGACGCTCGACGAGGTCTTCGAGGCCGTTGAGATAAGCCAGGCGCCCTTCGCCATGGTGGCGGTGGAGAACTCGCTGGAGGGCAGCATCACCCGCGCCTACGACCTGCTGCTCGATTCGCCCCTGATGGTCTGCGGCGAGACGGAGCTGCGCATCAGCCACTGCCTGATTGCCCCGGAGGGTGCCAGCCTGGACACCATCAAGATAATCTACTCCCACCCGCAGGCGCTGGGACAGTGCCGCAATTTCCTACAGCACCTCAACGCCGAGCTGGTGCCCGCTTCGGACACGGCCGGCAGCGTGCGCATGATTAAGGAAGCCGGCCGCAAGGACGCCGCCGCCGTGGCCAGCGCCCGCGCCGCCGAGCTCTACGGGATGAATATCGTCGCCCGCGAGATTGAGGACAACCCCCACAACTTCACCCGCTTCTTCGTCCTCTCCAAAGAGGATTCCCCGCCCACCGGCAGCGACAAGACCTCCATCGTCTTTTCGTTAAAGCACAAGCCGGGCTCCCTCTACGACTGCCTGCGGGAGTTCGCCGCGCGGGAGATTAACCTCACCAAGCTGGAGTCGCGCCCCACGCGCCACCAGCCCTGGGAGTACAACTTCTACATGGATGTCTCCGGCCACCGCGAGGAGGCCAATATCGCCGGGGCGCTTAAGGCGCTGGAGGAGCACGCCGTCTTTGTGAAAATCCTGGGCTCTTACCCCCGGGCGAAGTAGCCTCTGGGCCGGGGATAACAGCCGCCGTACTTTTTCTGGTATGATTGAGTAAGATGAGTAAACGTATTGCCATTATCGGCGGGGCGGGCAAGATGGGCAGCTGGCTGGCGGGCTTCCTGCTCAACGAGGGCCATCAGGTCGTCATCGCCGATACGGACGCCAAGCGGCTGGCCCGGGCCGGGCGCGAGATGGGCGTGGCGATGGCCGCCGGTAATACCGAGGCCATCAACGGCGCCGATTTGATTATCATTTCCGTGCCCATTGAGGGCTTCGAGGCGGCGGTGGCCTCACTGGGGCCCCAGGTCAAAGCGGGGCAGGCGGTCATTGATATTACCTCTACCAAGCAGGTGCCGGTGGACGTCATGCACCGGTACATCCGGGCCGGGACGGTGCTGGGCGCCCACCCCCTCTTCGGCCCCGGCGCCGGCAGCATCGCCAACAAGAATATCGTGCTGACGCCGACCAATGACGACGAAGCGGCCCTGGCGCGCCGGGTGGGGAAGTACCTGGAGGACCGCGGCGGCCGGGTCTCGGTGATGACCCCGGCGGAGCACGACGAGATGATGAGTCTCGTCCTCGGCTTATCCCATTTTATTGCCGTTGTCTCCGCCGATACTTTGCTCAGTGCTGGCAAGCTGCATCCGATGGAGACCGCCGGCAGCTCCACCTACAAGGTGCTCTTGACCCTCATCGAAAGCGTCCTCTCCGAAGACCCGGAGCTTTATGCCTCGATACAGATGAGCCTGCCCCACGTTGCCGAGTACGAAAAGCTCTTCCGGGCGAGGACGGCGGAGTGGGCCGACCTGGTGGCTGCCGGAGACCGGGCGGAGTTCGCCCGGCGCATGAAAGCGCTCAAGAGCAAGCTGGAAAAGGTGGCGCCGGACTTCGTCAAGTCCTACGAGAACCTCTACCGCATCGTGGAGGGGTTTTAAGCTACTCCTCGGGTTCGTAGGACTTGAAGATAAAGTCGATATCGTCCTGGACGGCGGCGATTTTCTCCTTGGGGAAGAGCTTCTCGTCGGCGTCAATCATCAGCTTGGTCTCGCCGCGGGGGTTGCCCACGATGTGCACCCGCAGGCACTCCTTGGCGGGCTTGCCCGCCCCGGCGGCATGGAAGGTCAGCGTCCCGCGAAAGATGAAGGTGGCCGATTCGTCGGGGAGGGTGTAGGTCTCCAGCTTATTTTCCCCCAGCTCCACCCCTTGCTTGAGGATGAACTCCCTCAGCTCGGCGTAGAGCAACTCCGGGCTTACCCCGGTATAGGTCTTTCTGATTTGCATGGCGGTGGCGGCTCCTTGTCCTGATACCATCATAAGGCTTGGGGAGAATCTGTTCAAGCGGGGCCAGTGGGGCGCCTACGTGGTCTTGGCGAGGTTGGCCAGGAACTCGGCGTTGTCCTTGGTCTTGCGCATGCGCTCCAGGATTTTCTCGGTGGCCTCCACCAGGTTATTCTGGTCGGAGGCAATCATGGCCACCATGCGCCTAAGCAGCCAGACCTGCCGCAGGGTGTCCTCGCCGAGCAAGAGCTCCTCGCGCCGGGTGCCGCTGCGCTGGATATCCATGGCCGGGAAGATTCTTCGCTCGGAGAGGCGCCGGTCGAGGTGCAGCTCCATGTTGCCGGTGCCCTTGAACTCCTCGTAGATGAGGTCGTCCATGCG
>DAOULO010000044.1:0-15008 GCA_034420195.1 Dehalococcoidales bacterium | reverse complement strand
GGTAAGGACGGCCAGGGCGTTGCCGCCGTAGACGGGCTTGGTGGCCAGCAGGCGTTTGGAGGCCGGGTCTATCTCCAGGTCGGTGCAGTCCAGTGTGGCCGCCGTCCCCAGCCGGAAGGCCAGCCGCGGCGCCAGGTCGCGCCCGATATCGTCCTGTCCCAGGATGATGACGGCGGGCCTGGCCTGCTGGACGACCTTCTCCATGACGCCGACGTAGGCGTCCGTTTGGTAATCGGCCAGGCCGGGGTCTTCAACCAGGTAGACCTTATCCGCCCCACCAGCGATGGCTGCCTCGGCCAGGCCGCTGACGCTGCCGCCGACGAGCACGCAGGATAATTCCTGCCCCAGCGTGTCGGCCAGCTTCCGCCCGATGCCGAGCCCCTCGGTGGTAAGCGGCGCCAGGGCGTTATCCCTGGCCTCGCCGTAGACGGCCACGCCTTGGTAGTCGGCCATGTCCTGTCTCCTCTAGATTAATCCAGCCGTGTTAAGCAATTACGAACGGTTCAGAGTGCCTTGGCCTGGCGGAGCTTGTCGGCCAGGGCCGCGGCGGCCTCTTCCGGGGTCTCGCCCTCGGCGAAGTCGCACTTCCCCTCGTGAACCGGCTGGTAGAGCCGGGTAAGCTCGGCCCGCCGCCCGGCGGCCCCGACGGCGGCCGCTTCCAGGCCAATATCGGCCGGTTTCCAGACCAGCGGCGTTATCTTTTTGGCGGCCATGATGCCCTTGATGGTAGGGTAGCGCGGCTCGCCGATTTCGTTGCTGACGGTAACCACTGCCGGCAAGCTAGCCTCGATGATTTCGTAGCCCGTGGCCGTCACCCGCGAGACCTTGATGGCGTTCCCGGCGGTCTCTATCTGCTTGGCCAGCGTCACACAGGGCAGCCCCAGGAGCTCGGCGATGCCGGCCCCCGTCTGCCCGGCGTTGGTATCCGAGGCTTCACGCCCGCAGAGGACGAGGTCGTATTCGCCTATTTTCTTGATGGCGGCGGCCAGGGCGCTGACGGTAGTGTAAGCATCGCCGCCACTGTAGGCCTCATCTTCCAGCAGAACAAGCTCCTCGGCGCCCATCGCCAGCGGTTTCTTGACCACCTCGCGCTGCAGGTTGTCCCCCAGGCTCAAGACGGTAATCTTGCCGCCGTCGTCGTCCTTGAGCTTGAGGGCCGCCTCCACGGCGTACTCCCCGTAGGGGTCGATGACGAGGGGGGCGCCGCGCATCTCGGCCTTCCTGGCGGCGTCTATCTTGAAGCTGCTCGGCGGGGCTTCGGGGTCGATGACCTGCTTGACGCAGACGATGATATTCATCCTGATAGTCTGGTGCTGTCTTTCTATGGATTTCGGAAGGGTGATGTTAGCGGAATTCCTGTCTAATTTAGCATCATTTTCAAAGCTGTGTCAAACGCAGGCCCACGGCGCGGTCAATACCGGCCAGGTCTTGATATACCGCGATGGAGCCGCCGGGAAAGGCCTCGCGCAGCAGCCTAGCGGCCGCTTGAGCTTGCCCCAGCCCGACCTCAATCAGCAGGCCGCCGCCCGGTTTGAACCTGCCTCTGGCCTGCCGGACCAGCGCCCGGATGTCGTCCAGACCGTCGGTACCGCCATCCAGGGCCAGGGCCGGCTCGCGGGCAAGCGTGCTGTCTGGCATTAGCTCCTCCTGGCGCACGTAGGGGAGATTGGCGATAATCAGGTCAACGGGGGTGGGGAGGGGGTCTAATAAATCCCCTTGAAGGAAGATGATTCTGTCCGCAACACCGAGTCTGCTGGCATTTTCACGGGCCACCTCAATTGCCTGGGATGAAATATCTGTAGCGTAGATTACGGCTTCGGGCAGGTAGGCCGCCAGGCTCACGGCGATGGTCCCGCAGCCGGTGCCGACATCGGCGATGGTGAAATCCTTCTTGCTGCGGGCAATCCCAATAGCCTTCTCTACCAGCAGCTCGGTCTCCGGGCGGGGGATAAGGACGTGGCGGTTGACTCTGAAATCCAGCCCGTAGAACTCGCGGCGGCCGGTGATGTAGGCGGTCGGCTCGCCGTTAGTGCGGCGCTGGATAAACTCGGTAAGGGAGGCGGCCTGCTCCGGGGTTAGTTCTAATTCGGGGCTGGCGAAGAGCCCGGCGCGGTCGGTGCCGATGACGTGCCGCAACAGCACTTCGCCTTCCAGGGCGGCCTCGGGGATACCGGCCTCGGTCAGGGCGCGGCGCGCCTCAGCCAGCGCCTGCCGGCGGTTCACCCCGCCGGCCCCGAAAGCAGCCTGGCCTGCTCGTCGGCGGCCAGGGCATCGATGAGGTCGTCCATCTCGCCCTCCATGAAGCGGGGCAGGTTGTGCAGGTTGCGGTCGATGCGGTGGTCGGAGATGCGGTCCTGGGGGTAGTTGTAGGTGCGTATCTTCTCGGCGCGCTCGCCGCTGCCCACCTGGGCACGCCGGTCGGAGGTAATCTGCGCTTCCTGCTTCTGACGCTCGATGTCCAGCAGGCGCGTCCGCAGCACCGAGAGGGCCTTGACCTTGTTCTGGAGCTGGGAGCGCTCGTCCTGGCAGACGACCACCATGCCGGTGGGGAGGTGGGTCATGCGGATGGCGGTGGCTACCTTGTTGACGTTCTGGCCGCCGGCCCCGCCGCTGTGGAAGACGTCTACTTTGATGTCGTCCGGGTTGACGTCAATATCCACTTCCTCGGCCTTGGGCAGCACCGCCACCGTAGCCGTGGAGGTATGGATGCGGCCGGAGGCCTCGGTGACGGGGACGCGCTGGACGCGGTGGACGCCCCGCTCGTACTTGAGGCGGCTGTAGGCCCCCTTGCCTTTTATCTCAAAGATGATTTCCTTGAAGCCGCCCCGACCGCTCTCGCTGAGGCTGAGGACGTCGGTCTGCCAGCCGTGGTTCTGGGCGTAGCGGGAGTACATGCGGAAGAGGTCGGCGGCGAAGAGGGTGGCCTCGTCCCCGCCCGTCCCCGCGCGGATTTCCATGATGATGTCCTTCGCGTCATTGGGGTCTTGGGGCAGCAGCGCCTTCCTCAGTTCCTCCTCCAGGTCGGCTATCTCCGTCTCCAGCTTGCCAATCTCCTGCCGGGCCAGGGCCGCCATTTCGGCGTCGGTCTCGCCGTCCAGCAGCGTCCGGGTCTCTTCCAGCGACGCGCCGGTGGCCTTATAGCGGCGGTAAAGCGCCACCACCTCTTCGAGGGAGGCCCGCTCCTGCGCCAGCTCCTGAAGCTGCTTGAGGTCGGTGGCCACCTCGGGCCGGGCCATCCGCTCGTCCAGTTCGGCGTAGCGCTTTTCTATCTTGTCCAGTTGCTCCATCATGGCAGCTTTCCTCACCAAAATTATAGCACAGCGCCGGGGGTGCTCCAAGCGGCGCAAATTGACAGCCAGCTTGAAAATACACTATAATCAAGCGTGTCCAGGCCCGTCAGGCCCCTGCGTAAAACACCCTCCCGAAGCACATTTATCAAATCAATTCAGAAGGAGCCACGAGGATGACCATCACCGAGATACTGGCCCGTAACGCCAGGCTAATTCCCAAATCCCCCGCCCTTATCGAGATTACGCCCAGCCAGGGCAAGCGGCGGGAGCTAACCTGGGGGGAATTCGACGCGCAGGCCAACCGCGTAGCCAATGCCCTCATCGCCCGGGGCATCAAGAAGGGTGATGTCGTCATGCACCTGATGATGAACTCCATCGAGTGGCTGGAGGCCTACTTCGGCATCCTCAAGGCGGGCGCCATCGCCGCCCCGCTCAACTTCCGCTTTATCAGCCGGCAGATTAAATACTGCGTGGACATCGCCGAGCCCAAGATAATGATTCTGGACGAGAGCTTCGCCGAGCGCGTCGCCGAAATCCGCGGCGAGATGCCCACCATCCAGCATTATATCTACGTCGGTGAGAATCTCCCCAAAGGTATGGAGGCCTACCCGGATGTGGTCGCCAAGGCCTCGTCCGTCCCGCCTAAAATTGAGCTTACCGGCGAGGATGAGGCCGGGCTCTATTTTACTTCCGGCACCACCGGCGACCCCAAGGCCACGTTGCTCTGCCACCGTAGCTTAGAGCACACCGCCGTCAACGAGAACTTCTCCCACCGCGAGACGCGTAAGGACTGCTTCCTGCTCATCCAGCCCCTCTACCATACCGGTGGCAAGATGCACTGGTTCGGCAGTCTTATTGCCGGCGGCCGGGCGGTGATGACCACCGGCGGCGAGCGCGTCACCGCCAAGCTCATCCTGGAGCTCATCACCAAGGAGAAGGTGACCATCTGCATGCTGCTGGTGCCCTGGCTGCAGGACATCGTTACCGCCCTCGAGCGGGGCGACTTAAAACTCTCCGACTACGACGTCAGCTCGATACGTCTGGTGCACTCCGGGGCGCAGCCCATCCCGCCGGTACTGGTGCGCCGCTTCCTCAAGTACTTCCCCGGCATCGACTACGAGGAGAACTACGGCCTGACCGAGTCCGCCGGGCCGTGTATGCACCTGGGGTTGGAGAACTTCCACAAGCTGGGCTCCTTCGGCTACCCCCGGCTCAATCTCGATGCCCGCGTCGTCGACGATAACGGCAACGACGTCCCGCCCGGCACCGTCGGCGAGATGATTATGCGCGGGGCCAACGTCATGAAGGGCTACTACAAGAACCCGGAGAAGACCGCCGAGACCCTCAGGGACGGCTGGCTCTACACCGGCGACCTGGTGCGCCAGGACGAGGAGGGCTTTATCTCCTATATCGACCGCAAGAAAGACCTGATTATCAGCGGCGGCGAAAATATCTTTCCCGTCGATTTAGAGGCATCCCTCATCGGCCAGCCCGATGTCAAGGACGTGGCTATCATCGGCATCCCCGACGACCGCTACGGCGAGGTGGTGGCCGCCGTCGTCCAGCCCAAGGACGGCTGCACTGTGACCGAGGCCGACATGCGCGCCTACTTCGAGCCGCTGCTGCCCAAGTACGCCTGGCCGCGCCTTATCCTCTTCGGGGACGTACCCCGCAACCCCACCGGTAAGATTGAGAAGCCCAAGCTGCGCGAGCGCTACAAAGACGTCCGGTGGGACCCCAAGAAGAAATAAGTAAGAATCTCTGGATAGACTGAGAGGGGCCGAAAAGCCCCTCTTTGCTTTTCCTCTCCCCTGGGGTGGGGAAAACTACGAGCTAAGCCGCGAATGCCGCGAGGGTGGTTTGGGTGGGAATAGATAACTCAGACAGGTGGGGTAGGGGAAAATCCCCCCGGTTAGTTCAGGGATGCCGGGCAGGCCGGCGACACCCCGCTGGCGGTCAGTGACCTTACCGCCGCCTCACCCTCCGGCGAGAGGCCCAGGCTTTTAATATCCTTCTCCAGCGTCTCCGGCGAGCCGAAACCGCTGACATAGCCGTTCAGGCGCGCCGCCACGGTGCTGGCCACGAAGTCGTTAAAGTCCGGGTAAATGGCGCGCAGCTCGCTGGTAAGCGGCTCTACCTGCTGCAGGTAGTATTTCTGATGGTAATCCTCGGCGGGGTAAAACGTACCCGCCGGGGCAATTTCGGTGAGTATCGGGCGGCCCAGCTCGTCCTGGCGGCGGTCGCGGGAGGCCGTGGCCAGCTGGTGCTGCGTCTCATCGTGGTAGAAGATGATGGACAGGTACTGGCGCGAGAAGGCGGGAAAGGTGGGATTATGGCTGAACCAGAAGGTGTCCAGTAGCTCGTCGTAGCTTATCACCGCCGGGTCGTAGGTGATTTCTATCGTCTCGCTGTAGTCGCCGATGTCGTGGTAGGTGGGGTTATCCTGGGTGCCGCCGGCATAGCCGACGCGGGTGCTCACCACTCCGGGCAGACTCCCGAACCGGGAGTCGGCGCCCCAGAATCAGCCTAGGGAAAAGGTGGCCGTCTCGGTCACGGGCGGGCGGTGGGCATCCAAGGGTGGTATCTGAGGATCTTTCATCTCCGCTACCTCCGTCCCCCGGCAGGAGCCGGCCAGGGGCACCAGAAAAAGACTCAACACGGCCAGGGCGGCCGTAACAATTACCAGTTTAGCTGTCTTTTTCTTCATAATACTACTTTTCCACTAATACCATAGTAAAGAAATCTTCGGGTGGGGAATATGACTTTCATCACACGGGGAGAGATTCGCTAGGCGCTGACGATGCTTATGGCCTTTAAGGGACAGGCCCGTACGCAGTCGCCGCAGGCGCGGCAGGCCGATGGCTCTGGCAGGGGCGGGGTGTGGGGCGCTTCCTGGCGGAGCAGTCGGGAAGGGCAGGCCAGCGCGGCGGCGCAGACACCGTCCGGGCAATTCCCCGGGCGGCAGGCGCCGTAATCGACCAGGGCCAGCTTGCGGGCAATGTTCATGGATAGGCCTTCCTTGAAGCCGACGGCTTCTAGCAGTCGCTGCCTCAGGTAGGGAATCTCAGGTTGCCGCCGGAGACCTCACCGGCGCCGGGGCTGGAGAAAGAGGAAAGTAACCTCTGTGGTTTTTTCGCCCCGCAGCGGGGGCAAACGACCTCATCGTCGCTGGCCTTGATGCTGCGGAAAGACTCAAACTGTTCACCGCACTCGCGGCAGCGGTATTCGTAAATGGGCATAAGCGGACTCCTTGCCCTCGCTATCGTTATATCACATTAATTTTAGCATCCCCTGGCCCAACACGCCGTGATTTTTATCACTTTGTAGAGCTGGCTTATACAGCCGAGGCCGCCGAACGTGCTATAATAGGAATAGCTACGAGGAGGCCCTGTCCGTGTCCAAGAAACTTACCGTTATTCCCGAGCTGTGCTCCGACTGCCGCATCTGCGAGCTGGTCTGTGCCATCAAGCACTTCGGGGTGAACAACCCCAAGAAGGCGGCCATCCGGGTGGTCAACACCTACCCCCACCCCGTCATGCGTATGCCGGTGGTCTGCAGCCAGTGCCGCGTGCCCGCCTGCGCCCAGGTCTGCCCGGTGGGTGCCCTGACCTGGGTGGATGGCATCGTGCGGCTGGACAAGGAGACCTGCATCTCCTGTTTCAAGTGTGTCGAGGCCTGTCCCTTCGGGGCCATCTACGCTCACGACGACTGCGATTACCCCATCAAGTGCGATATGTGCGGCGGCGAGCCGGAGTGCGTCAAAAACTGCCCGCTGGGGGCCCTGCGGCTAATACCGGAGTACGCCCTGGGCGCGGCCAAGCGCCTGGGCAACGTCCTCAGCTATACCCAGATGCGCGAGATTGAGTTCTACGAGAAGGGCGAGAAGAAGGTCATCCGCTACGCCGATATTGGGAAGGAGGAGCTGTGAGCCTCCGCGGCGGCTATTTCAAGCAGCAGCTGGCCGTGGACCTGACATCGGGTACCGCCGTGCGCCAGCCCCTGAGCGACACCTTTCTGGAGAAATATGTCGGGGGGCGGGGCTTCGGGGCCAAGCTGGTCTGGGACAACCTGAGAAAGCATAATTTTAAGATTGACCCCCTGGGCGTGGAGAATCTAATGGTCATCGCCCCCGGCCCGCTCACCGGCGTCTACCTGCCGTCCTCGGGCAAGTGCTCCTTCGCGGCCATTTCCCCGGCCACCGGTCTCTACGGGGACTCCTCCATCGGCGGCGGCTTCGGCGTGGAGCTGCGTCAGGCCGGCCTCGATTGTCTCGCCATCACCGGCAAGGCCGCCGAGCTATCCGTCCTCATCATCGACGACAGCGCCGCCCGCATCGTCCCCATGCCGGAGCTACGGGGCAAGACCTCGCTGGAGGCGGAGGGGATTATCCGCGAGCGGCTGGACGTACCCGGGGCGCACATCGCCACCATCGGCCCGGCGGGCGAGAACCTGGTCAGGTTCGCCTGCGTCAATGCCGACTGGGGACGCAACGCCGGCCGGACGGGTTTCGGGGCCATCATGGGGGCCAAGAACCTCAAGGCCATTGTCGTCGCCGGTCACCGCGACCTCCCCGTTGCCGATGTCGCTGCCCTGGTGGCGGAGGCCAACAAGGCCTACGCCTACCTGCGGGAACACCAGTATTTCAAGCTCTGGCAGCAGCAGGGGCTGATGAACGTCATTGAATATGCCAACGACAAGGGTATTCTGCCCACCTATAACTTCAAGGACAGCGTCTTCACCCACCACGATAAGATTAACGGCGAGACGATGCTGGAAAGTTATAAAATCGGCGACGACGCCTGTTTCGCCTGCTCGATGTGCTGCGGCAATATCTGCCTGGTCAAGGACGGCAAGTACGCCGGGACGGTGGTGGAGGGGCCGGAGTACGAGTCCTGCGCCATGCTGGGCTCCAACGTGGGCGTCGACGATTTCGCCGCCGTGCTCTCGGCCAACCAGCTCTGCGACGAGCTGGGGCTGGATACCATCTCGACGGGCAACCTCGTCGGGGCCGTCATCGAGGGCTACGAGAAGGGCATCATCACGCTTACCGACCTCAACGGCCACGAGATTACCTGGGGCGACGACGACGCCGTCCTGAACTTAATCCGCATGATTGGCCACCGCGAGGGCATCGGCGACATCATCGCCGACGGGCCGCGCCGCATTATCGAGGCCTGGCCGGAGATGGACAAGATTATCCTCCAGGTCAAGGGGCTGGAGCAGTCGGCCTACGACAGCCGCGCCGGCAGCTCCATGGCGCTGGCCTACGCCACCTCGGATATCGGCGCCCACCACACCCGGGCCTGGACCATCGCCCGCGAGATGGAGGAGGGGCAGGGGTGGTCGGACGAGGAGAGGGTCAAGACGGTCATCTACCACCAGACGCTGCGGCCCCTCTTTGATATGCTGGGGGTCTGCCGCCTGCCCTGGATTGAGCTGGGCCTCAACGAGAAGCACTACGAATATTTCTACCGGCATGTCACCGGCAACGGGCTGACCCTGGAGCAGCTCCTGGCACTCTCCAGCGACGTCTACGACCTGACGCGCCTTATCAACGTGCGCCTGGGGGTAAGCCGGAGTGACGACAGCCTGCCCTACAAGGTTCACGCCAGCCCCCCGCTGACCGGCCCCAACGCCGGCAAGGTGGTGGATAAGGACGCCTTTGAGGGTTTGCTGTCCCGGTACTATCAAAGCCGCGGCTGGGACGAAGCCGGGCGCCCGCCGGCCGGTAGCGAGCGGAAGTTCGACGATTGAGAACGGCGCCGGCTAGGTGAGCATGAGGACGACACCCACGACCACCAGGATGATACCCAGCGCCAGCAGAACGTAGAGTAGTTTCATCATGCCCCCTCGCATCGGTGAGCCGGTTGGCCATACGGCGTACCTATTGATGATAGACATGACGCCACGGCTTTGTCAACGGGCGGCCCGTGGCTGCCCGTAACATTTTTCTCACATCAACAGCAGCGTTCACTTGGTATCAGGGGCGGTCTCCGGCGGCCGGGGGGGCCTGTCTCTCGGCGCTGGGATGGCCGCGCAGCCGCTTCACGTTGACGCGGAACGGCCTTATCCAGGCCATCTTGCGCCGCCCCCGGGCGAACCAGCCGCTGGCCCAGAACCGCCACAGGAGCACCAGGATGACCAGCCCGATGACCCCCAGCACCGCGAAATAGCCCCATCTCCAGTGCAGTTCCGGCATGTAATCGAAGTTCATGCCGTAGATAGCGGCCAGCAGCGTCAGCGGCAGGAAGATGGTGGCCACCACCGAGAGTACCTTCATTGTCTCGTTCTGGCGGTTGGCCACCGAGGAGAGGTAGGTGGCCAGCGAGTTGTCGGCCCGGTCGAGCAGCGTCTGGTTGAGGTCTTCGATGCGCATGACGTGGTCGTAGATATCGCGGTAGAATATCTGCGCCTCGGGCTTGATGAGCGGGAACTCGTTGCGGCTGAGGCGGTTGAGTACCTCGCGCTGGGGGGACATGACGCGGTGCACCTTCAGCGCTGAGCGCTTCAGCTTGAGGATGCCGTCGAGGATGTTGGGCTGGGGGCGCTGGATGACCTCCAGCTCGATTTCCTCGGCGACGTCGGTCATCCGGTCGATGGTAGGCATGACGTTGTCCACCAGGGCGTCGATGACGGCATGGGCCAGGAAATCGGCGCCGCGGGCCAGGGGGCGGCCGTCTGCCTCCACCAGTCGCCTGACCTCATCGACGCTGTAGAGGGGGTAGTTGTGGCTGGTGACGACGAAGCTCTCGCCGATGTAGAGCGCCAGCTCGGCCGTCTCGACGACGTCTGCTTCCGAGGCGTGATTAATCCCGTGGACGACGATGAAGAGGTAGTCGTTGAAGGCGTCAATCTTGGGCGGATGAATCTGGGTACCGAGGCAGTCCTCCACAGTGAGGCGGTGAAAGCCGAAGCTCTCCTCGAGAAATTTGCCGTCCGCCTCGGTGGGCCCGACGATATCTACCCAGAGCAGTCCCCGCCGGGACCGGCGGGCCTTGGCGATATCGCCTGGCGAAAGGTCGCGCTGCAGTTTGCCGCGCGGGGGCAGGTAGTAAGCCGTAATGGGCATGGGACACCTCCCTGGCATTCTTACGGGATAATTGTGGCACCTGCCCGGTGGTACGTCAAGCCCCGGGGGCGGGCGAAGAGAGGTGGGGTTTACATAAATGTCAGCCTGAGAAACAGGGGTAAATTAGCGGGGACTAAAAAGGGCTGGCGTGGTGAGCCGCGGAGGACTCGAACCTCCAACCGGCTGATTAAGAGTCAGCTGCTCTACCAATTGAGCTAGCGGCCCGTGCCAGCATCACGGTTAACATTGTAGCATCCGGCGCTATCGTGTGGCAAGCGGGCCGGGGCGAGTGAGGCTAGTTATGGTGCTGGTTGAGGCGTACTACGGACACCGGCGCCAGGGTATTGTCGCGGCCGGTGAGCATGCCCTTGACATCGGGGGTAGCTTCCGGAAGAGAGTCCAGCGCCTCCTTCAGGACGGCCTCGTCGTCGGTGGTCTCACTGGCTTCGTCCTGGCGCCTGGTTAGCCAGAGGATTATCATGCGCTGACTCCGTCCTGCCGCTGGAGCGCCATGGCGATGCGCTGCTCGAGGACGTCCGCTCCGAAGGGCTCGCTCAGGTAGGAATCGGAGCCTAAGTTGAGAGCCCTGACCTGCCCCTGGCTGGCGCCGAAGCTGCTGAGCATGATGATGGGGCGCTCCGTCCACTGGCGGAGCTGGAGGGCGGTGCCGATACCATCACAGGACGGCATCACGATGTCCACGATGATGAAGTCCGGTCGCTCGATTTCCAGCGTCGCCTGGAGGCGGCCATTGGTTGACCGGGTACTGGTGACTTCGTAGCTGTCCCTATTGAGCTCGTGCTGCAGGAAGCGCACCAGCGCCGGGTCCTGGCTGACGGCGAGGATTTTTATTCTGGCTGGCATGTTCCCTCCCCCGATGTAGTGTCTTTAATTACAGTATCAGGTTAACATCCGGGCGGTAAACAGACCATAAAAGACGGCATAAAATAGATAAAAATTTCGTTAAGTATCCGGCGCTAGATATCAGAATTCGTCGCCGGAGGTACGCGTGTAGGCGCTGCCGTTGCCCGCCGTCCAGAAGAAGATAGGACTGTCGATGCGGTTGAGGTAGAGGGGCAGGTGTTTCATACCGCGGGGGACGAAAATGAGGCAGCTTTCGCTGAGGACGTAGCGCTCGTCCTCAAGGTAAAACTCTATCTCCCCGCCCAGCGCACGAGGGTTATCGCGGACGGTGCCGACGAAGCCCAGCGTCTCGTCAAAGTCGTGGGTGTGGGCAATCTCCAGCTCCAGCGGCCCGCTGCCCTTTTTCTCCCAGAGCCAGACGCAGTTGGTGTAGAACGCCCCCCGGGCGGCGCTGTCCTCCAGGGCGAACATCCAGGTGGCCTCCACATAGTTGCCTCTGGCCCGCTGCTCCTGGATACGTTGGGGGATGGGGAGAGGCTCGCCCCGCGGGGGGACATCGGTAAAGATGTATTTGGCATACTTACGTTCGGTCACGTTGGTCTCCTCGCGGTATTATTTCGGCTTTTTCTCCGGGGGCGGCCCGGCTGGCTTCCAGGCGCGGACGAGGGATATCTCGATGAAGACGATGGGCTTGTCCACCCGGGTAAAGGTGATGGGGCAGTGCTCCACGCCGGCGGGGATGGTGACGATGGCGGGCGTGGTAATGAGGTGCTTCTCCCCGCCGATGGTGAACTCAATCTCGGCCCCGAAGTCGGTGATATCGGTCGGGTCGCCGCCGATGAAGCCGAGCATCTCCACGAAGTCGTGAGCGTGGGGGCGGTCGAAGGCTATCGGCCTGGTGATGCAGTGGTAGCCCAGGCTGCAGTCGGCATCCAGCTCGCCGTCGTGGGCAACGATAGATCGGCCGGTATAGTGGTCGGGCGGCATATCGCGCAGCAGCGCGGTCTTGACGCAGTGTCCGTATTTGGATGGGGTCATTTTGTGCCTCCTTTACCTTTAAGCAGTCGCGCGTTTTTCTCGCCTTCCGAGGTGGGCTTACCGGTAATGGGGTGGTTATAGTGGAAAGGAAAGATATAGCCGGAGACGAAGCGCGGGTCGAAGTCCTCGGGCGGGATATCGGGGACGGGCCCCGGGAAGTTCCGGACGGCCTTGGCGAGGTTCTCCGGCGGCATCCAGGCGTCTTTGGCGATGCGGATATTCAGGGGGATAATCCAGTCTATCTTCAGTATCTTCCAGACGCCGTCCTGCTTGATGTACTCGATTTCGTACAGCCCGCCGACGATGGAGCAGTTGAACTCCCCCTTTTCGTTGGGGATGGCCACCCCGCCGAAGGAATACCAGCGCCCCTTGGCGCGCTGGCCGTCCGGCGTCACGTCCACCACCCCGGCGATGGGCATGACCTGGTGCAGAAAGCCGGGCGGCGGCTCCGGCCGGTCGCTGCCCACGCCGAAGTAGCGTTTCACGCCGTCCTTGCCCAGCCAGGTGCCCTCCAGCCAGTGCAGCCTTACCTCGGGGTGGTCGGCGAAGCAGGCCACGATTTCGTCGCGCATCATGTGCTGCACGTAGTAGCTATAGACCCTTTGCAGCCTCTTGACCTCGTTGATGTCGTCCAGCAGGCCAACTTTCTTTTCCAGCGCGGTGATTCTGGCTTCCATTTCTTTAGCGTCGATAAGCGTCCCCTTTATCTGCCTCAAAATATCTGCCTGATTGTACCTTAAATACGAGCGCGAGACAAATGCCCTGGCCCGGAGGTTATCCTCGGACATCCATCGCGGCGCTCGGGGAGCAATCAGTATTATTGGGGCGGGACTAAAAAACCCTTGACACCCCCGGGACTAAGGTATACGATGAGCCTGCCGAACTACCCGAGTTCGTTATCGGGAGGGATGTGTCATGTTGAGGAAAAGGAGACGGATGATGGCGTTGGCGGCGGCGCTGCTTACCTTGACCCTGCTGGTGGCGGGCTGCCAGTGCGGCAGCGGGGGTACGACGCCGACGACTCCCAAAACAACTTCACCGACTACTCCCGCCGCAACCTCGCCAGCCACCCCGGCGGGGGAGACGACGGCCATGGCCCGCTACGAAAGTACCGAGCATGGCTTTGCCTTCGAGTACCCCGAGGGATGGGTCGATAGCACCCACGGCGGCACGACCAGTTTCTACATCCAGTACCATGCGCCCGACGTCGACCTCGCGGTGAATGTGGCGCTGGAGTACCACTACGAGCCAATAGGTCTGGCTGAGGCCGTGGCTGTGACCAGACCCTTTCTGGAGGCCATGCCGCAGTTCGAGCTTTTCTCCGAGGGTGACGTTACCATCGGCGAGGGGATTGCCGGCTACGAGCTGATTGGCCAGGGTGATGCGGACATCGACGTGCTCAAGAAGTTCCGCTACATCATCATCGTGCGGGACATACAGGTCTTCTGGCTGGGGGTGTTCGTTGCCCCGGAGCAGTTTGACGCGCAGCGACAGATGGTGGACACCATTATCGATAGCTTCAGCCTGTCAGCCTATACCTACGAGCCACCACCGCCCAGTCCGGGCGGCACCTACACCAGCACCGAGCACGGCTTCTCCATCACCTATCCGGCGGGGTGGTCCGACGTTACCTCCGGTCAGTTCGCCGAAATCCTCGACCTGCGGGCCGACGCGGGCGTGCCCGAGGTAATGGTGCGGACGTGGACGGGGGAGGCCACCGCCCAAGATGCGGCCCTGACGTTAATGCAGGTCTACCAAGATAATTTCCCCGACTATGAGCTTCTTTCCGAAGGTGAGATGACCCTTGACGACGGCACGCCGGGCTACCAGTTTGTCTTCAACGCCACCATGCAGGGCTATCTCATCACGGCGAAATGCGTGATGGTGCTGCGGGGCGAGGACACCTTCAGTATCATGGGTTTTACCCCCGTGAGCAGCTTCGCCCAGGACGAGGCCGTTATCGACCAGGTTATCGGCAGCTTCCACCTGGGGTAGCCGCAGCGTCAAGAAGGCGGTAATACTTCGTACCGGGCTCTAGACGTTGGCCGGGGCCGTCATAGCCAGGTGATAGCCCACGCCGGGGATGGTCTGGATGTAGCGGGGGTTCTTGGGGTCGGGCTCCAGCTTGCGGCGCAGCCGCCCCACAAAGACGCGCAGGTACTCCTTCTCCGAGGAATACTCGTTGCCCCATATCTTCTGCAGCAGCATCGAGTGGGTGAGGACTTTATCGCTGTTGATGGCCAGGTGCTGCAGCAGGGCGTACTCGGTGGGGGTCAGGGTTACCTCCTGCCCGTTGACGGTAACGCGACGCTTGGCGAAGTTTATCTCCAGGCCTTCACATTTGAAATTGGACTGAGTGGGATTGGCGGCGGCGTCGCCGCGGTGGCGGAAGGCCGTTTTCACCCGGGCCATCAGTTCGGCGATGCCGAAGGGCTTGGTCAGGTAGTCGTCGGCGCCCAGTTCCAGGCACTTGACCTTATCGTTTTCGTCGCCGCGGGCGCTGAGGATGATGATGGGCACGTTCGACCATTCCCGGGTGCGGCGGCATACCTCCACGCCGTCCACCTTGGGCATCATCAGGTCTAAAATAATCAGGTCGATGAAGTCGCGCTGCACCGCCTCCAGGCATTCCTCACCGTTGGCGGCGGTGGCCACCTCGTAACCCCGTGCCTTGAGGTTGGTGCTCAAGAGCCTCAGGATGGCGGGGTCGTCGTCGACAACGAGTATTCTTTTCTTTTCCATAGTAG
>DAOULO010000043.1:0-16918 GCA_034420195.1 Dehalococcoidales bacterium | reverse complement strand
GGCGAAGAGCAGTTGCGGGGCCGAGGCAGCCTCGGCCACCCTCCGGGACAGCTCGCTGATTTCCACGTCGTTATAGAGGTAGCGGTAGCGCGTCGCGGCATCGCCCGTCCACCAGTCGGCGGCGTTGCGCCCGTGGAAGCGAAAATAGGCCGTGTCCGCCGTGAGCGGCACGTCAGACGCCAGGGAGGAGGCGAACTTCGGCTCGTCCACCTGCACCCAGGCGGCGTTGTTCTCCCGCAGCAGGCTGGCCGTAGCGTCGTTGCCCCAGCTACAATGGCGCAGCTCCACCGCCAGCGGGTATTCCCCGAAGGTCTTGAGTACCGCCGTCAGTACCCGCCGACCGTCGGCGTCGTTCTTAAAGCTGGGCGGGAACTGGGCCAGCAGGGCGCCCAGCTTGCCGGCGGTGGCCAGGGGCTCGATGCCGCGGCGGAACAGCTCAACATCCTGAGCCGAGATGACCGCCGCCTCCCCGTAAGCCTCCCGGTACATGCGGGGGTGGGTGAACTTCTGCCAGAGCTTGACGGCGAAGCGGAAACCCGCCGGCACGCGCCTGGCCCAGCTGGCGGCGACACCGGCGGCGGGCGGGCGGTAAAAGGAGCTGTTGATTTCCACCGTAGCAAAGTACTGGCTGTAATAATCCAGCTCGTCCAGCTTGCCCGGCGGGTAGAAGTAGCCCTGCCAGGTGCCCTCGCCCCGGGGGTAAGACCAGCCGGAGGTGCCGATGTAGATTTGCGCCGCTAGGGACATTTTTACCGCCTCTTGGGGTAATTATACGGGAATAGAGCGGATTTTTACACCTCCTCCCTTGTCCACGATTATTATCTACCTCACCCCCTTAGTCCCCCTCTCCTGACGAGGCGTTCCGCAGGAGAGGGGGAGTCATTTTTAAAAGAGGGGCTTCGCCCCTCTTAAACACCCCTCGGGCGAAGGCGGGCTCTTCTCCTCAAATGGGGGTAAAGGGGTGGAAAAACTACGGGCTAAGCCGCTGATGATACAGGGTGGCCTGGGTGGGAATAGATAACTCCGTAGGGGCGGGGAGGGGGCAAGCCAAAGAAAAAGCCCGGCAACATCTCACGACGCTACCGGGCTTCGCAACTTCAATCGGCCAGCTATTCCGCCGGCAGGAGCGGCGTGTAGACCCCCGCCCGGAGGATAACGTACCTCAGGGCGATACCACCAACCACGGCAAAGACCGCGGCGAGGACAAACCCGGCCAGCGAGACCTGCTGGGTAAGGGCCAGGGGGGCTACGATGGCTAGCGGCACCACCATCCCGATGAGAACCACGCCGACCCAGAATACGGGGGCAACCCTCCCCCGGAGTACCAGCCGTACCGAATCCCGCGCCGCCTGACCTTCGTAGGTGGTGACCCAGAGATACACCGCCACGGCAATGGCATAGACCACCAGCGCTCCCAGCATCACGTTGGCCACGGCCACAATGCGGTCGGCGCTTTCTCCCTGGGTGATGAGCAGGAGCACGGCCATCCCGCCGGTCAAACCGGCAATCACAAAGAGGATGGGTATGAGGGCTGAATTCCACAGCTTGATAGCGCCGACATACCCCACGACAAAGCCGCTATAGATGGCCACCCCGAAGGCCGTTATCCCGGCCAAGACCATGAAAACGGTCTCCGCCGCCGTCCCCGGGAGCCAGTAAGAGAGGGCCAGCTGGATGGCGGCACAGCCGAGGAACAGCCATATCAGGATGAAGCCGCGGGATATCCAGGAAGTGTCGGGCTTGAGCAGCATCCGCCAGAACCGCCGGGGCTTGCTCAGGTGCGCCATATCCGCCATGCCCGTCGCCATGGCCAGAATCCAGGCAACGAACATGCCCACGATATTATCGAAATACAAAGAAGCCAGGTACAGACCGCCGCTGATGCCCCCGAAGAAGAGGGCAAAAGCAATCAAGATGCCGTGTCCCTCAATCCAGTCGGTTTGAGGAGTGTACTTCACCATGAAGTCATATGGTTTTATCTGAACCATTTCCGTATACCTCCCCGTTAATTATTGGTCAGTCAATATAGTATATTGACGGCTGGGTGTCAAACTCGGGATGGAAGGGGGCGCCCTTCTTTTCCTTGATGACCCGGTTTATCTCGCTGTAGGGGTCATCCAGGTCGCCGAAGTGGATGGCCTTGGTGGGGCAGTTGATGACGCAGGCCGGGGTAGCCTCCCGGTCAACGCCGGGGGTCAGCCCCGCCGCCAGGCCGGAATCGATTCTCTCCTTGCAGAAGACACACTTCTGCACCACGCCCGGCTGGTGGGGGTACAGCTCCCGGCCCATCCGCTCGTGCTCGGTCAGCTCCTGCCCCGGGAAGTACTGCTTCTCGCCGTCCTCGTATATCATCCGCATCTGGTAGGGGCAGGCAATCATGCAGTAGCGGCAGCCGACGCACTTGTCCTCGTCCACCCAGACGATGCCGTCTTCCCGCTGCTGGGTGGCCCCGGTGGGGCAGACCTTGACACAGGCCGGGTCGGCACACTGGTTGCAGCGTACGTTATAGATGAGCTTGGTCACCGTGGGATACTTGCCGCTTTCCCCGATGAGCACCCGGTTCCAGAAGATATCCGGCGGCAGGAAGTGCTCGGCCTTGCAGGCCAGGACGCACTCGTAGCAGCCGATGCATCTCTTCTGTTCTATGGCCATTCCCCATCTCATAGCTTGTCACCTCCGGCTCCATCAAATTCTATTCTATGGTCAATCTTATAGACTTTGACCGTAGCCGCCGTCTCCTGGCTCCAGCACACCGGGCAGGCGTGCTTGAAGTCCGACTCCAGCAGGATATTGAAGTTGGTCCCCTTGCCGTAGGCGATGGGGGCCCCTTTGGCCCAGGCGCCGGAACAGGCGGAGATGGCGACGGTCTGGGGGTGCTGCCCCTGCATCGTCTTGAGGGTACCGGTGGTCCTGCGTCCGTAGGGCGATTCCAGGCAGATGAGGTCGCCGTCCTTGAGGCCCTTCTTCTTGGCGGTCTCCACGTTCATGGTGACGTTGTAGGTATAGGGATTCTGGCGGCTGACCTCGTCCAGCCAGGGCATCTCCATGGTGTAGGTGCCGTTATGGAGGATATCGCGGTAGGAGAAGCTGTAGAGGTCGTACTCACCGGAGATTTCTTTGCCCACCTGCGGCGGGAAGTAGCTGATGAGGGGCGTGAACTGCTCCCAGTCGAGCTCGATACCCGCCTTCTTGGCGTTCTTCATGACGTCTCCCCTGATTTCGGCGATGTGCTCCATGTAGATGGGGATGCGCACGTCCACGTACCAGCGCCAGTAGGCCTCCTTAACGCCCTTATGCCAGTCAACGGAGCCGTGCTTCGAGACATAGTCCAGGCCATGCTCCTCGCCGAAGTAGAACTTGAAGGCGCGGTCCACCATATCGGCATAGGTAATCTTCTCGTCGGGTTTGATGAGCTCGACTACCTTGTCCTTCGGGATATCCTTCAAGCCCCGGATACTGTGCAGGTCACCGCCGATGAGTGCCTCGCCGCCGAAGCTGGTGAAATAGACATTGTAGTAGTTATTCATTTCTCCTCTCATGCCTATTCTGTCAGCCAGGTCCCAGAGGACCTCCAGCTTGTTGCGGCGCTCGTAGGCCGGCGGGACGACGGGCTGGCGGATGGGGAAGTTCCAGCCCTCCATGCCGATGGGGTGGTTGAAGAAGGGGCCGTGCGTCCCAAAGAGACAGTAAGCTTCCAGGGGATGGCAGTCGGGGAGGACGATATCGGCAAAGCCTTCGCAGAACTCGTTGGGGAGGATATTGAACGAGACGATGAAGGGGATTTTCTTGAAGAAATTGGCGATGATTTCGCGATTCTGCGAGCTGCGAACCATGTTAGAACCGAAAATCATGGCCATTTCAATTTCATAGGGTCGCCCCAGCTTATCCCAGTATTTATCAAAGTCGGAGGTCATCGGGTGAGGCGAGAAAGAGGCCGTCGGCGTTAACTCCTTCATGATAAAAGTATTGGGTACCTCGGGCGGCTCTATCGGCCAGGGTCGATGCTCCATGAAGGTCCCCGCCGTGAGCAGACCGTCTTTGCAGGGGTAGGGTATCACCCTGAACCTGCCCGTCTCCGGATATCCGCCGACGTAGGCGGGCCAGCCCAGCGTCCCGCCGGGAACGTCCATGGAACCGACAATCGCATTAAGCAGGCACATGGCGCAGTAGCTCTGCGCCGAATTGGTATGCCCCTGCCCGCCGCGGAACATAACGGCCGCTACCGGTCGGAGAGGCAGTCGCTCACCTTCGATTTCGATGGTAGCACCAATCATGGACGCATCAAGCCACTCCTTGGCAATACGGCGGATGGTTGTCGCCGGAACGGTGCTTTCTTTCTCGGCCGCTTCCGCCGAGTATTGTTTCACGTGGTCTTTAACCAGCTGGAAGGAGGGGTGGCACTTAACGCCGTTTACTTTATATTCGCCGAGGATGGCGTAATCGCCGATAGTGGGGTCGTCAAAGGTCTTGGCCTTATTGTCCTTGGCATCCCAGACCAGCGGCTTATCGGTCTTCTTGTCACGGACATATTTCTCGTCCGGTCCGATGAGATAGGGGCCGTTGGTCTTCATCTTGATGAAGTCGTCGTCCCAGACCCCCAGCTCGTTGAGGATGATATTGACCATGGCCAGAGCGACGAGGCCATCCGTACCCGGGAGGATAGGCACCCACTCGGTAGCCTTGCCCCCGCCGAAGTTACAGATGGGGTCGAAGACGACATTCTTCATTCCCCGTGCCCTGGCGTCGGCGGACAACCTCATGTTGAACCCCATGGAATGCCCCGAAGCGGTCCCCTTATTGGAACCCATCTGAATAACGTAGTTGCAGAGTTTATAGTCGGGCACGATTGACCACGAGGCATGATAAAGACCGGCGCCCATGTGCGAGCCGCTGCCGCAGTGCAGTCCGGCGCCGCCGACGTGCCAGTTCTTGGTACCGAAGACAGCCCCGAAAACGCCGAAGCCGAGGGGCAGGTCGGGCCCGCTGCCCGGCCCCGGTGTGCCGCCGTGAAGGAGCTTATTGGGGTTGTCGGCGCGGATTCTCTTAAGGTGTTCGGCAATCTCGTCAAGGGCTTCGTCCCAGGAAACCCGCTCCCACTTGGGGTCTTCAAAGAGCCCCTTCTTGGGGTTGGTCCTTCGCATCGGGTAGTTGTAGCGGTTGGGGTCGTAAAGGGCCTGTATCATGGACTCGCTCTTGGCGCAGATACCCCCGCGGGGGCCGAAGTCGCTATCGGGATTACCCTCAATCTTGATGATAACCCCGTTTACCCGGTGACCGCGAATGGAGCACTGACCGTAACAACCGCCACAGGTTGTATAAACCCAGGTATCATCCCAGATTTCCGGGTTGCCCTTGACCGACATGCCTTTAATCGGCTTGTTTGGTGGCTTTTTATCTTTAGTTGGCGTAACCATTCTGTATAATCCTCCTCTTTACGTTATACAGCTTTCTTACCACTGTTTCTTTCCTGCGATATTGCCAGACCGGTGCCCAGCGGATGAAGAGTTATTTCAGCACCAGTTCGGGATATTCCTCGGACTTAACTTTTTAAGATTCACTCCCTTAAGCAGAAACACCGAATAATTATTTATAACAGTCGCAAAGGCTCTTGATAAGGGCGTAGCGCTCGTCAACAGCCTTCTGCAGCTCTGCTATACCGTCCTCCTTGAGATGGGAGAACTTGCGCATCAGCTTGGTCAATTCCGTAATCGGCTTGGGGTTGGCCACCTCCACGGTAAAGTGGGGCTTGCCGTTCTCCGCCTCCCACAACGGGAAGTGATTGGTGCGCACGGCGGTGCGGCAGACCTCGATGACTTTATCCGAATCAATGCGCCAGCCGACCGGGCAGGGCGAGAAGACATGCAGGTAGACGAACCCCTCTTTGACCATCGCCTTGGCCTTCTGGAGCTTCTTGGCAAAGTCCTCCAGGTGGCTCAGGGTGGCCGTGGCCATGTACCGGGGGCGGTGCATCAGCATCACCAGGGGCATGTTCTTGGCAGCCGTCGGCTTACCGTGGCGCACCTTGCCCGCCGGGGTGGTGGTCGTGGCCGCCCCCAGCGGCGTGGCGGAGCTGCGCTGGTTACCGGTGTTCATGTAGCCTTCGTTATCGTAGGCCAGGTAGATGACGTGCTCGTTCCGCTCGGCGGTGCCGCTCAGGGTCTGGAAGCCGATATCGGTGGCACAGCCGTCGCCGGTAAAGCAGACCACGGTGGCGTCCTGTCCGGTACGGCGAAAATAGCGCGACAGCCCGGTGGCGCTGGAGGCGACGCCGGTCATGACGCAGGCCAGGTAAGAAAGCCGGTGCCAGGCGCCGATGTTCTGCCCGTGCAGCACCGGGGCGGCACAGCCGGGCGTGCCGACGAAGACCATGTTCTTGCCCAGGACTTTGGGGACGAACCGGGCGGTCAGCTCCAGGGGGCAGCCGGCGCACCAGGCCACCCCGCCGGAAAACTGGTCTTCGGCGCAAAAGTAGTCAAAAACTCGGTTGCGTTTCTTGGTTGCTTCTACCATTTCTTAACCTCACTATTCCATGGGTATCCAGGTAACTTCCTGGTATTGTTTGCCCTGCGCGGCGGCGGCCACTTCGTCGACGACGCGGCCGATATGCCCTATGGTGATATCCAGATTGGCCAGGCCGTCGATGTAGCTCAGGATGGGCATGGCGCCGATGGCCGGGGCGATGGCCTTAAGCTCGGTGCAGATGGGGCCGTACTTCCAGCCGAAGCAGAGGCTGCGGTCGATGACGCCCACCGCCTTTTTGCCCTTGAGGGCCTCAATCAGGCGCTCCTCCGGGAAGGGGCGGAACAGCCGCAGCTTGACCAGACCCACCTTGACGCCCTCTTCACGCTTGGTGTCGACCACTGTCTTGGCCGTGCCGGCGGCGCTGCCGGAGGTCAGCAGGACAATATCGGCGTCGGCGGTGCGGTACTCCTCAATCTGGCCGCCGTAGCTCCGCCCGAAGTACTCGCCGAAGTCTTTATCGATTTCATCTACCTTGGCCTTGACCCGGTCCAGGGCCAGCCAGTGCTTGTAGCGCGCCTCCACGTAACCCATTTCCATGCCGTGCGAGCCGCAGCCGGTGGACGCCCCGGGGATAAGCCGGGGACGGGCCGGCTGGTCTTTCAGCGGCGCCAGGAAGGCGTCCACATCCTCCTGCTGGGGTACCTCCACCGCCTCGGCCAGGTAGGAGAGGTAGTAGCCATCGTAGTTGACCATTACCGGCAGCTGGATATCAAAGTCCTCGGCCAGCCGGAACGACATAATAATCTGGTCGAGGATTTCCTGGTTGTTCTCGACGATAATCTGCACCCAGCCGGCGTCGCGGGTGGATATCAGGTCCTGCTGGCCGGAGGAGACGGCGTGGATGCCCGGGGTCTCCCGGTTGACGTTGGCCATGACCACCGGCACGCGGTAGCCGGACGCCTGCATGAGGGCATCGTACATGTAGACGAGCCCGTAGGAAGACGTGGCGGTGAAGGTGCGCGCCCCGGCCACGCTGGCGGCCAGGACGACGTTCATCGCCGAGTTCTCGCCTTCCACCTCCACGATTTCCGCATCCAGCGAGCCATTGGCGACGAAAGCGGACAGCTGCTCGGCCACCTCGCTCTGGGGCGTGATGGGGTAGGCGGCCACCACCTCGGGGCGGCACAACCGGGCGGCGTTGGCCGCCACGTAGTTGCCCGTCATCACGCTAATTTGTCCCTTTTTAGCCTTCATTGGTGAACTCTCCTTCCGGAACCATGGTGTAGGCCCCTTTGGGGCACTCGTGGGCGCAGATGCCGCAGCCCTTGCAGAAGGCCAGGTCGGCCTCGTAGTGGTCGCCCTTGTCCCGCAGGCACTGCGGGGGGCAGTAGAGGGCGCAGAGGCCGCAGTAGTTACATTTGGCCTTGTCCAGCACCGGCCGCGACGTGCGCCAGCTGCCCGTATCCAGTTTCAGCATCAGCTGGTTGACGTCCGACCAGGGGCTCTCCGTTTTAAAAATCATCTTGTGCTTGATTACCATTTGACAACCTCCACTTCTTGGTAACCCCGCTCGGCGCTCTTCAGGTTGCGGGTGAGGATATCGCCGCTGAGGTAGTTCGGCAGGCTGTCCAGGACGGACTGCAGCTTGAGCCAGCCGGAGGCGGCGGCGAAGGCCCCCAGGAGACAGGTATTGGGGATGTCCCGGCCGATTTCGTCAACGGCTATCTTGGTGGCGTTGACGAAGCCGCCGATTTTGAGGTTCTCGTTGGGGCGCTGGGCCGGCTTCTTGGCGCTGTTGAGGATGAGTACCCCGTCCGGCTTGAGGCCGGTGAAGAGCGTCGGCAGCGTCAGCAGCCCCGGGTCGATGACCACCAGGCAATCGGGGGTATAAATCTGGGTCTTTTCCCGGATGGGCTTGTCGTCGACGCGGGTGAAGGCCACCACCGGCGCGCCGCGCCGCTCGAAGCCGTACATGGGGAAGCTGGCGACCGACTTGCCCTCGAGGACGAAGGCGCTGGCCAGCATCCTGGCGGCCAGAACGGCCCCCTGACCACCCCGCCCGTGAATCCTAATCTCTTTCACAACTCCTGTCTCCCTTTCTCTTATATTCAGCACCGGTGCCAACGGCGGCGCTGGGTAACCTTGTTCATCAGCGGCGGGCAATCTGCGGCATCAGGGCCTCGCGGATTTGCCGCATAATTTCCACCAGGTCTTCAACGCGCTCCTTGTCCAGGCAGGAGAGGGCCCGGCGGCTCAGCTCCTGGGCGATGGGACTGAGGCGGTTGGCCTCGTTCCACCCCTTGTCGGTAATGACCACCTTGACCGAGCGGCGGTCGTTGGGGGAGGGCTCCCGCCGGACGACCCCCTGCCGCTCCAGGGTGTTGATGACCGCCGTCACCGAGTTCTTCTCCCGGAAGACGCTTCCGGCTATCTCCGAGGGCGTCATCTCGCCGCCGTTGCGGAAAAGGGTGCTCATGACGTGGAAGCGGATCAGGCTGGCGCTGTAACGGCCCAGCTCGACCTCGAGATAGCGCGCCAGCACCTCGAAGGACGTGAGCACCGAAAGCAGCGTGCCCAGCGGCGTCTTGTCGGCGCGCCGGCTCGCCTCGCGGGTAGTGGCCGGTAGGGGCTGCGGTACGGATTGGGAAGAAATATGTTCCATCTAGAATTATTTTATACCCCCTAAAAACGGCTGTCAACTAATTTTTACCCTCAATTGTGCCCCGAAACGTTATTACCGGACGTATATAACGCCCCGGTTTCGTTCCACATGGAACAATATGGTCAGGGGCCATATTTGCCAGCGCCGGGGGTTTTTCAGTATATTTAGGGGTGGCCGTAGCCAGACACGGCTTAGATTGGAGAGACGCCCCATGAAAAACGGCGAATACTGGAACCCGATTCTGGAGACCCTGCCCCCCGAGAAACTGCGGCAACTGCAGCTCAAGAAGTTCCAGGAGATGGTTACCTGGGCCTACGACCACTCCAAATTTTACCGCAAGCTCTACGGCGATGCCGGCCTGGAGCCCGGCGATATCAAGACCTACGACGACATCCGCCGCGTGCCCAAGATGGAGAAGGCCATGCTACGCAACGTGCAGGGGCCGGGCAAAGACCCCTTCCCCTACGGGGACATCCTCAGCGTGCCCCTGGAGGAGGTGACCGACTACCGCCAGACCTCCGGCACCACCGGGCAGCCGGTCTACCAGGCGGATACCGGGCAGGACTGGGAGTACAGCACCGAGGCCTACTGCTACGCCCTCTACGCCCAGGGCTACCGCCGCACCGACCGCCTCTTTGTACCCTTCGGCTATAACATCTTCATCGCCTTCTGGGCCTACCACTACGCCGGGCAGAAGCTGGGCTGCGAGGTCATCCCCGGGGGCGTGCTCAACACCGAGGCACGCGTCCTCAAGATGCAGGAGCTACGGGCCACGGCCATGGGCGCCACGCCCACCTACGTGCTGGGCATGGCCGAGACGGCCCGCAAGATAGGCATTGACCCGCCCAAAGATTTATTTATCCGCAAGATTACCGTGGCCGGCGAGCCGGGCGGTAGCATTCCGGCCACCCGCCAGCGCATGGAGGAGGCCTGGGGGGCCAAGGTCTACGACCAGGTGGGCTCCACGGAAATCGGCCACTGGGGCTGGGAGTGCCGCCACCAGGCGGGGCTCCACGTCAATGAGGGCCTCTTTCTGGTGGAAATTGAGGACGTGGACACGGGCGAGCCCATCACCAAGCCGGGTAAGCGGGGCAAGATGGTGGTGACCACCTTCAACCGCATGGCCCAGCCCTGCATCCGCTTCGACGTGAAAGACATTATCGAGTGGCACGACCAGAAATGCGACTGCGGCCGCACCTTCCGGATGCTTAAGGGCGGCCTGATGGGGCGCGCCGACGACATCACCAAGGTCAAGGGCGTGCTGCTCTCGCCGGCGGCCATCGAGGAGGTGGTGCGCGAGATACCGCAGCTCTCCAACGAGTACTACGTCGTCGTCACCAAGAAGGGCGACATCGACGACATTACCCTCAAGGTGGAGATACTACCCGAGCACCAGGCCGAAACCGATGCCATCCGCACCACCCTCACCGATCAGCTGCGGATCAAGACCAACCTGGGCTACCACATCGAGTTTCACGAGTTCGGGAGCCTGCCCCGCTCCCAGGCCAAGACGCGGCGCTTCCAGGACCTGCGGCCGCATTAGGAGTTGAAAATGACGCCCGAATATAACATCAAGGCCATGACCGCCAAGATAGCGGCCCTGCGCCGCGACGCCACCGAGCTTAAAGAGATTTCCGGCGGCATCGCGGCCATCGACCGCAACACCGACCGCATCCTGGCCTGCGTGCGCATGCTGGAAATCGAGGTCAGCGACGCCGCGGCAGTCCTGGGGAAGTAAGCGCGAGGGCTAGCCCGGCGCGGCCTCGGCCCGCTCTTTGAGCGTCTGGAGCATCTTACGCTCCATGACGAAGCTGATGGGGTCGGTGAAAACACGCCAGGCGATGAAGTTCACCACCGATGGGGTATAGTCCAGCCGCGAGCGGACGATGAGCCGCGTGGTATCGCGGCCGGCGGCGTCGAGGTAGAAGGCCCAGGAGCTATTGATGTACTGGGTCGGCATCCCGTCGGCAAGCTCGAACCCGGCCTTGGTCGCCAGGTCTACCCGGGTCAGCAAGACCAGCGATACCGGCGCCTTCAGTGCTACCACCGTCAGGGGCAGGATGCGCCGGTGCATCCAGATTTTATCGCCCACGGTGAGGTTCTGCAGCTCGGGGATAATGCGGCGGGCGGTATGGCCGTCGGCAAAATCGGCGGCCCCGGCGGCGGCCTCCAGCAGGTCGTAGCTGTACCAGCCACCGCGCCTCAGCCCAATCTGCAACAGCCACGGCCAGATGCGCGCCGGAGGGGCCTTCACCGTAATGGCCCGCGTCGCGGCGGCCCTGGGGTAGGGGACGAACTCGTCGCCGGGCCGGCGGCGGCGCGCTTCGGCGGCGGTGGCACCCCAGCGGCGGTACCAGCCGGTGAGCAGGGGGTTGAGGGCCACGGTGGCGGCAATAAAAAAGGCCCCCGCGGAGGCCCCCACAATATCCTGCAGCCCCGGACGGTAACCAGCCATCTTAGTCTCCTTCCGGCCCGCGCCGCTACCGTCGGCGCAGGACAACGGCCAGCCGCTCGGTGGTGCTCTGCCAGCTACCCATTAGCCTCAACTGGTTCTGGAGCTCTTCCGGGTCTTGCACGTGTTCGCGGGCCAGCTCCTGCAAGTGCTGCCAGTAAGCGGCCAGCTTTTCCAGCGGGGCCGGTAAGCGCCCCAGGGCGCTGGCGTCGGCGTTGGCCAAGCCCTGCTCCAGCGCCACCAGGGCCGCCAGCCATGCCTCCACCGGGGCCCCGGCCACCTTGCGGAAGTTGGAGAATATCCAGCGCCGCTCGAAGAGCGGCCGCTTTCCCCAGGCATCGGCCTGCTCGGCGAGGATACCGCGGGCGCGCCGGCAAAGCGTCAGGGCCTCGGCCAGCTCCTGGCCGGAGAGGTCGAAAGGCGTTTTCTCTTTCGCCACCGGCCGCTCCTCCCCGATACCGGCCGCGGCCAGGGCCTCCAGCGAGGTTATCGCCTGCCCGTGAAAGTCCGCCGCCAGAGCGACGGCGGCGGCCAAGCCGGCCCCGGCGGCCTCCACGGCCACGACCGCCGTTTTATTCACGGAGAGAAATGCTTCCGGCGTCTGGCCGTAGAGGGGGGCCAGCTTGCGGATGGTCTCCTCCAGGCCGGGCGTGGGGGCCTGCCCCGGCACGACGGTGAAGGCAAAAACGCCCGTCCCCTCCAGCTCGGCGGCCAGCGTCGCGGCCAGCTCCGCCTGCGCCCGCTTGAAGGTCTCGTAGCCGGCCCGGTAGGCCCCGCCTTCGGACGCTACACAGACGAAGACGCCGTATTCCCGCTCCAGCATGTCGGGCAGGAAGGTCTGCGCCAGCAGGAAAGGCCCGCGCAGGTTGACGTGGTAGCTGTTATCCACTGCCTCCGCCGTCAGGTCTTTGACGGCCCCCACCGGGGCGACGGCGGCGTTATTGAGGACGATGTCCACCTTCTCGCAGGCCTTGATGGCCTTGTCCCGCAGACGCTTGACGGCCTTCTCGTCCCCGACGTCGGTCGGGACAAAGACGGCCCGCCCCTCTTCCATCCGGGCGTTGATGGCGGCGGCGGCCGCCTCGCCGGTGCTCTTATCAATCTCGGCGATGACTACCCGCGCCCCCAGCCAGGCCAGGGCCCAGGCGGCTTCCAGACCTATACCCCGCCCCGCCCCGGTCACCACGGCCACCTTGCCCGCCAGGGTACCCCGGGTCAGCCGGCCGGTGATGATTAAGGCAGGCCCTTCTCCCTGAGGTGGTTGCATCTTCAATCCCGCCCTTCGGTAGTCCGGGTTGTTCTTGATTTTACAATATTAAAGAGCCTCTTTGCATTCTCCGTGGTGGCGGCGGCCATTTCCGCCTCGGTAACGCCCTTGAGGGACGCCGCGCCCGCCAGCGAGCGGCGCACGTCGGCGGGGGACGAGGTGAACTCGTCGTCGCGGCCCCGCCCATAGACCACCGGACAGTCCGTCTCCAGGAGCAGGCGCTCCAAAGGCGTCTCTCTGACCGCCCGCCGGTGCTCCTCGTGATATGCCACCGCCGGCGTCACCGAGATATAATAGCCCCTCTGCCCGATTTCGCGCAAGACCGAGGAGGTACCGGTGTACCAGTGGAAGACCGCCCGCTCCAGCCCGGCCGCGACGACGGCGTCCAGGGCGTCCCGCCAGGCGTAACGGGAGTGGAGGATGGCGGGCAGGTTATTATCCCGCGCTATCGCCAGCAGGCTCGCCAGAACGCGCTTTTGCAGGTCTTTCGCCGCCCCGGCCCGCACGCGCTTGTGGTAGTCCAGCCCCACCTCGCCGATGGCGATAGCTTCGGCGACGTGGTCGGTGATGAAGACCAGATTGGCCTCGATATCCGCCTCCCGGACGTGCCAGGGGTGCCAGCCCAGCGCCGGGAAGACAAAATCCGGGTAGCGCGCCGCCAGTTCCAGCACCTGATTATTGGAGGCGATGCCCTGGCCGACGGCGATAATGGCCGCCACCCCGGCCTCCCGGGCGGCGGCGAGGGACGGTTCCAGATCGGCGATTTCATCCAGGTGGGCGTGGGTGTCAATAAGCTGATACATCTTAGCGGGCCGCCTGGAACACCGGCGACGGCTGCGCCTGGAAGGGGTGGGTGCGCAGCACCAGCGAGTAGAGGAAGGGATAGCTGGCCTGGAGGTGCTGTACGTAGTCCAGCCACTCGCTGGCCAGGTGGTCGTACATCCGCTCGATGTCCCCGGCCAGGTGCTCCAGGTCTTCCTCCGGCAGGCCCTTGAGCTTGCGTCTGGCCTCCAGTTCTTCGTCGAGGTGGGTGGTCGCCCAGAGGAGGTCGGTAAAGCGGTCGTGCTCCAGCAGGTTGGGGTTCTCCAGCAGCGTCAGCAGGTACATGCGCTTTTGGGAAAGCAGCTTGCGGAGAGCGTCCAGGTCAAGGTGGTGGATATCCACGTCGGCCTTGAGGTGATAAGCGTAGGCCGCCGCCCGCTTGAAGTCTTTGGCCGTCCAGTCCTTGCTGACGTTGAGGTTGCGCCTGATTTCCTCGTGGTTCTGGAAGTCCTTGATTAGTTCCGCCAGCAGGCTGTTGCCGATTTCGCTGAAAAAGGCCCCGATGACCATGTTGAGCTTGTGGAGGATGGCCTGCTTCTCGCGGCGGGTGAGGATGCGCTCGATGACGATGACCACCAGGAAGACCTCCAGCGGCAGAAAGGCGAAATCGCCCAGCAGGTAGATGAAGATGTGGTGCGGGTCGTGGAAGATGAGGAAGTGGACGTAGTAAAGCAGCGCCGAGCACGCCAGAAAAAAGACGGCCACCAGCAGGAATATTTTATAGCCTTTCATGTGTTACCCCCGCATAGATTACCCTTACCAGTTATAGTAGCACATCCGGAACGCCGATATAACCTCCGCCGTGTGGCGCCCCGCACTTTGTGCTATAATGCTCTATCTGGCAGGGAAATTCCAACGATAAGGGAGTAAGGGCGTGACCAAGTCAATCATTATCATCGGCGGGGGTCTATCCGGACTATCGGTAGGCTGCTACGGGCAAATGAACGGCTATAAAACGTCTATCTTTGAAATGCACGATATCGCCGGCGGCGTCTGCACCGCCTGGAAGCGCCAGGGCTACACCATCGACGGCGCCATGAACTGGCTGATGGGCACCGGCACTAAAAACAGCCTGCATAAGCTCTGGGAAGAGCTCGGTGCCGCGCAGCACTGGAAAATCTATAACCACGAACTGTACTCTGTTTATGAAGACAAAGACGGCAAAGCCTTCAACATCTATTGCGACGCCGACCAGTTTGAGCAGTATCTGCTGGAGCTGGCACCGGAGGATAAAGACGTTATCAAAGAGTTCACTAAAGGGATACGCGACTTTTCCCGTACGGATATGCCCGCGGGAAAACCCGGTGAGCTTTTAACCTGGTTCGATAAAGTCAAATCGGTGAAAAGGATGCCCATGTTGATGCTCATAAGAAAATGGTCGAAGATAACCACCGGCGATTTCTTCAAGCGCTTCAAGAACCCCTATCTGCGCCAGACACTAACGTCCGTTTTCGGCGAGCAGTGGCCCATGATGATGATTTTCTGGGTGCTCGGCTATCAGCACGCTAAAACGGCTGGTTATGTTTTAGGCGGCGCCCTTGAGCTTGTCCGCTTCCTCGAAGAACGCTACCGCGCCCTGGGTGGCGAAATCCGCCTCAAAGCCAGGGTGGAGAAAATACTGGTCGAGAACGATAAAGCCGTCGGCATCAAACTGGCCGACGGCACGGAGCACCGCGCCGACTGGGTCGTTTCCGCCTCTGATGGCTACAACACCATTTTTAATTTGCTTGGTGGAAAATATATCGATGACAGCATAAAGAATAGATATGACAATCCCAAGCTCTTCACGCCCCTGGTGTACATCGGGCTGGGCGTGGCCGACCCCGTTAAGGAAATTCCCCCTGCCATCGACGGCCTGTCCTTCCCGCTGGAGACTCCCATCACCGTCGCCGGCAAGGAACGCCAGAAACTTAATGTTCGTACCTACAGCTACGACCCTGCTATGGCGCCGGAAGGCAAGACCGTTTTGATAGTCGGGCTCGATAGCGACTATGACTACTGGGAAAAATTATCCAAAGAGCCGAAAAAATATAAAGCTGAAAAAGAAAGGATTGCCGACGCTGTAATTGCCGCCCTTGATAAGCGTTTCTCCGGGCTTGCCTCCAAGGTGGAAATGCGCGACATCGCCACGCCCATGACCTGGGTGCGCTATACCGGCAACTGGCGCGGCAGCTACGAGGGGTGGCAGTTCAGCGCCGAGTCCTTTACCGGCGGCATGAAAAAGACCCTCCCCGGACTTGATAACTTTTACATGGCGGGGCAGTGGGTCAATCCCGGCGGCGGTATGCCCACGGCCGCCATGTCCGGTAACCAGACGATACAGCTCATTTGCAACAAGGATAAAAAGAAATTCGTCACCTCCAAACCTTAATCCCGGGAGGTACCAGCCTATGGCGACGACGAAATACGGCAAATACGTGATTAAAAAGCCCGTAGCTATCGGCGGCTTCGGCCCGGAATTCGTTTACACCGGTGAAAAGGAGTATAATTCCAATTTCACCATCATGTTCCTGCGCATCACCGAACCTACCCTGATGGAGGAATACCCGCATTACCACGACTTTGACATGTACCTCTACTTCATGTCCTTCGACCCGGACAACATGGGGGATTTGGGGGCGGATATTGAGATTGGCCTGGGGGAGGAGCGCGAAATCCATCAAATCACCGTGCCCACCAGCGTCTATATCCCCGCCGGCATGGTGCACTGCCCGCTGGAGTTCAAGCGGGTGGACAGGCCCATCCTCTTCGTCCACTGCACGCTGGCCTCCAAATACGTCAAGGAGCCCGATAAAGTCATCCGGGATAAATGATTTGATTTCCGCCGCCGGCACCGATTGACAGCCTCTGGCTGAAGGACTAGAGTGTAATTGCGGGGTTGCGATGAAAAATGCCCGTCCCTGGGCTTTAGCGGTCTTGTTACTGATGTTAGGTGCCTCGCTGCTGGCCTGCACCACCACACCGACATCCAGCCCGGTGGCGACCCAGCCAACGACGTCCCCGCCGCCTTCTTCCCCGCCACCTGCGACGCCCCCGCCGGACGCTACACCCCCTGAGACCACTGCCCCACCCTCGCCAACGACGCCACCCCCCGAAACCACAACTCCCCCGGTGCTGACCGTTATTTCGGAGGAATTCGAGCCAACCCTTAAAGTCCATTTCGGCTTTATGCCGGCGTCCTGGGACTACGAAAATGCCCGCGCCGCCGGCGGGGCTTTCGACCGCCCCTTCTTCGAGCTTTTCCAGTGGGGCA
>DAOULO010000042.1:0-3281 GCA_034420195.1 Dehalococcoidales bacterium | reverse complement strand
CGATAATCTCGTGGGCGATGCGGGCCAGGGTGCGCCGCATGTCCTCGGCCGTCATCACGATTTTTTCCGGCATAAAAATAACCCCTTGCCCGGCTGGCAAGAGGTTTAAGGTTAGACGTTGGCCTCGGTCTTTCCTTGCCAGCCTCACGGGACTGGATTTAAAGGTGGCTCAATTTTTTCCTTTCGCTACGTTTTTTAAATTATAGCAGAAAAACTAAAAGGGGGCAATACGTTTGATGAAGCGGTTTAGGTCTCATATCAGGTAATTTTGCTGTATTCTATCCAGCCGTTCCTTTTTGGAGAAGAAGGCGCGCTGGAAAAGTTCGTAATCTTCTTGGGATAATTTTGCTTTACAGATATCGGCCTCTTTTTCGTTATTGTTAAATATCCTTATCAGTTTCCCGCACGGGTATTCGGTGCATTTCCCGCAGCTGTCAATGCCTTTTTCGATGACGCATTCTTTAATGCCGAGGCCGCACACTTTTACGGTAGCGCAGCCGTGGCAGGTCAACTTTTCCGGAAGCTCGGCTTTATCCCGCCAGCCAACTATCTGCCACATGGCGGCCACTTCTTTTAAGCGTTCTTCATCGCCGCTCTGGGTAGCTAGGTAGCGGGGGCAGTAATTGCAGTCGTCACCGCAGTAACCGAGTTTGAGCATAGAACTTAAAATCTCCTTCTATCTTGCGCCTTATGCTAAAATAAAATATAATCTTCACGGCGCAGGAGTGTAGCTCAGTTGGTAGAGCAGCGGTCTCCAAAACCGCCGGTCCGGGGTTCGAGTCCTCGCACTCCTGCCAGCTAATCCCCGCCCCTAAACCTCTTCGGCCTTTTCTATCCTCTCCTGGAGCTCTTCTATCAAAAACAGGCTCACGTCATCCATGGTCGTCCCCTCCGGCTGGAAGGGCATTTCGAATATCCTGAGTAATTGCAGGATGTAGACGAAGAGATACGTCAGGATGGCGACGATAATCAGCGCGAGATATAACGGCTCGATTTTGGTAAAAATGAGCAGGCCGATGAGGAGCACGATGACCGAGGTCACTAAAAAGTAGGCCGAGGGCAGGAAGTTGATGCGCTGGATGTAATAAACGCGCAGCAGGGCCTTGCGGATATCGCCCTGCTCGGTCTTGAGGCGCACCACGTAATTGGGCGGTATCCCCAGCTCGTCCATTTCCAGAAATGAGGCGGACAGCCCGTCCAGGGCCTGGAGCGCCTGCCGCGAGTCGGTGCGATTGATGTCCTCCTTGAAACCGGCCAGGATGGCCAGCAGCGTCCGGCACAGGGCCTTCAGGTCAAAAGTCTTTCGGGTCTTTTTAACCTCCACGCCTTCCCGGTAGATGTTCTCGCAGGCGGCGGCGATTTCGGCCGGTATCTTCTCGCCCTCTTTATAGTCGGCGAGGGTGCTGGCCAGAATCAGGCCGAAGAGGAAGATGCCCCCGGCGACGATGCTGGTGTAGAGCGGGCTCAATTCGACGAACTCCCCGCCGTAATGCGCCACCAGATACTTAATCAGCACCAGCACCGCAATCACCGGCAGGGTGCTCAGGGGGATGCGCCAGCGCCGGAAAAACCTCGCTAATCTCATCTTAAACTCCTGGCCCCCGGAGGGGCCGCCTATCTCACCCTACCCGCCGCGGTATTTCCGGATGCCCTCGCCGAGGGGGTAGGACATCATGAAGAAAATCTGCCTTTCGATGTTGCGGATAATCAGCGGGCCCTGCGCCACGTTGGGGGGGATATAAGCCCCGAAGCTCTTACGGATAACATGCTTCTCGCCGCCAATCCAGAGCTCCACCTCGGCGCCGAGGTCGGTGATATCGGCGTAGTTCATGGCGTTGAAGACAATGGACGTGCCGTGCGGCTCGGTATGGGCGTCCATCATCAGCTCGCCGTTACGGGAGGGGTTCCCCGGCAGCAGCCAGCGCGTGTCGCCGCCGAACTCGGCATCGGGGATGACGACATTATCAATGTAGGCCATGGGGCGGGTGTATTTGGGGTCGGTCTCGCGGATGTAGTCCGGTTTTTTACCGTGGGGCTCGCCCCCGTAGACGATGTACTTGGCGTACTTGAACTCGCCGGGCTTCTTTTTGACGACTTTGGGCATCTCCTGGGGCGGCTCGGGGTGCTTCTCGTCCTTCTCGCGTACGTAGACACCGCCGGGGCCGGATGTCCAGTGGCAGACGGGCAGCCTGGTGACTTTGCCGCCGGGGTGGCGGGTGGGCATGTGGGGCAGGTTGGCCGGGATATAGGCCACCCAGCTCCGGTCGAGGGGGATTTCTTCGTCCTCCATGAGCATCCCCATGGCGCTGGTGTCCTCGGGGTGGTCGGGGTCGGTGCCCCACCAGGAGAGCAGCTCGGGGAAGTCGTGGGCGTGGGGGAACATGGTGGGGGCGGGCATGCCCCGCTTGACGAGCTCCTCCCAGGATATCTGGTCGGGGTAGTCGGGCGGCCATATCCAGGTGGACTCGCCGTAGTAGGCGCCGGGGATGACCTCGTCGTCAATCCACAGCACGTGCTCCATGGGGATACGCCGGCCCTCGGCGGCCAGCCGGTCCCTTTCCTCCGGGCCGGGGCCGGGCAGCATGTGCCGTTTCTGGAGGGTTGTGCAGATATACTTATCGTACTGGCCCATCTTCGTTTTCCTTTCTCGCCTCCCGTATTATAGGCCAACGCTGCCCCGATTTCCAGAAAGATGGGTGACTGGTCTGCCGGTGGCTCAACGGCTCGAGCCGAGTATTCTCCGTAACACCCCCAGCCGCTTGAGGAGGCTCGCATAGACGCCCCGCCGCGCCTTTAAGACCTGCACCGCCTGATGCGGGTTCGGCGGCCGGTCTTTGCGCCCGAACCGGTTCTCCACGTAGGCCCGGATAATATCGTCCAGGTCCCGGGCCTGCTCCGGGAACTCCGCGGCAAGAATGGCGGCGAATTCCAGGGGCGTCTGCTGCGGCCTGGGCTCCAGCCCGGCCATCGCCGCCAGGCGGCCCAGCCGGGCGTAGACCCCCGCCGCCGGGTTCTCCCGGTCCACCCGCCAGAGCCAGCGGCGGAAGGCCCGCCGCACGACCAGCAGCACCGCCGTCAGCAGCCCGATGAAAGAAATTATAATTATCGCGATGTAAAGGCCCCCTCCCGGCGCGTCGGCGGTGGGCGTGGGGGCGCTGGGGGTGGTGGGTGAGGCGGGGAGCACGCCCGGGATCATCCCGTACCCGTACGCCGGGCCGAATAACCCGGGCGGCAGCAGCAGTGTTGTGTCCGGTGGCGTGTATTCTTACAGGGTATCGGCC
>DAOULO010000041.1:0-4945 GCA_034420195.1 Dehalococcoidales bacterium | reverse complement strand
CGTGGCGGGGCCGGGCGTTGACCGGCAGCATGACGTATTTCTTCATGTTGTAGTGGAAGGCCGCCTGGGGGTTTTTGACGGTGCGCTCCCGGTTTACGTCCACCACCGACTTGGAGTGGGCGATGCGCGTGGTGGTGCGCAGCAGCACCGGCGTATCGAACTCCTCGCTGATATCAAAGGCGCGTCCCATCAGGTCGTAGACGTCCTGGCTGTCGGCGGGCTCCAGCATGGGCACCTTGGCCAGCCGCGCGTAGTGGCGGTTGTCCTGCACGTTCAGGGAGGAGTGGATCTGGGGGTCGTCGGCGGTGACCACCACCAGCCCCCCGGCGATGCCGGTGTAAGAGGCCGCCATGAAGGGGTCGCTGGCCACGTTGAGACCCACGTGCTTCATGGAGACCAGGGTGCGCACGCCGGCGTAGGACGCCCCCATGCCCACTTCCATGGCCACCTTCTCGTTGGTGGACCACTCGGCGTAGATGTCCTGGAAGCGGGCCAGGTTCTCCAGTATCTCGGTGGAGGGGGTGCCGGGGTAGGCAGTGGCCACCTGCACGCCGGCGTGATAGGCCCCCAGCGCCAGCGCCTCGTTACCGGATAGTAATTGCAGAGTTTTTTCCATTTTCTTTAACGCATTTCAATGATATTTCTATGTTTTTTTACGCAGTTACCTAGTTTCCTGGCTTCTGCTTTTCCATTTTACCATAAAGTAACCCAAAGGACAATCGCGCCGCTATCTTTTTCCCATTTCTATTCCCCGCACCGCCCCATCGGTGTTATCTATTCCCACCCAAGCCGCCCTCGGGGCAGCGGCGGCTTAGCCCATAGACTCATACGATTGAAGATGCTTTCTGGTTGCTTTTTTGAAAAAAGTTGTGGTATACTACCGCAGTATCGGAAATCCCTGCCTCATAGATATAGCACTATCGGCACGCCAACGGCAAATAATCGTTCTAGATAGTCAGGGGAACAGTTGCTAGCGAATTACGGATTAATCGGGCTGTTTTTCGTCGTCGTTATTCTTTTCACCCTGGTCATGGTGGTTATCCCCATTGTTCTCCGATACCTCAAGCTCGTCCCCGGTAAGCCCAACCCCATCAAGAACGCCATCTTCGAGTGCGGCATGGAGACCATCGGCAAGACCTGGGTGCAGTTCAACTTCCACTACTATTTTTACGCCCTCATCTTCCTGGCCATCGACGTGCTCGTCGTCTTCCTCTATCCCTGGGCGGTGCAGTTCCGCCAGCTGGGCGCCGCCAGCCTGGTAGCCGTGCTCATTCTGGTGGGCATCGTCATCGTCGGCTATCTCTACGCCTGGAAAAAGAAGGTTCTGGAATGGAAGTAAGCAGCGACCGGGAGTATATCTACACCTCCTCCGAGCTCGACCGGCAGGAAGGCGCCCTCATCGAGAAGGTCAAGGCCGGGTCGCGCCAGGCTATTCCCGACCCCGACGGCTGGCTGGAGGAGGATGTCAAGCGCAATATCGTGCTGACCTCCATCGATACCGTGCTCAACTGGGCGCGCCGCTCCTCGCTGTGGCCGGCCATCTGCTTCCCCGCCTGCTGCGCCTTTGAGTTCATCGCCGCCGAGGGGCCGCGCTTCGATATGTCGCGCTTCGGCATGGAAATCCTGCGGGCCTCCCCCCGCCAGGCCGACCTGATGATTACCGCCGGTACCCTCACCTGGAAGATGGCCCCGGTGGTGCGGCGCATCTACAACCAGATGCCCGACCCCAAATGGGTCATCGCCATGGGCGCCTGCGGCATTTCCGGCGGCATCTTCCGCTCGTCCTACAACGTGGTGCCGGGCTATAACCGCATCGTCCCGGTGGACGTCTATATCCCCGGCTGCCCGCCCCGCCCCGAGGCCCTGATTTACGCCGTGCAGCTATTGCAGAAGAAGATAGCCAAGGAGCACCCCATGCCCGACCCTGATAAACTTATCCCCAAACAGCTTATCCCCAAGGGGCGCAAGCGATGACACAGCCCTACCCCGCCAAGGACCTGGCCGCCCGGCTGGAAGAAAAGCTCCCCGGCGCCATCGAGGCAAGCGAGGGCGACTGCCTGCTGGTCAAAGCGGACTCGCTGCTCAAGGTGATGACCTATCTTAAAGAAACGCCCGAACTGGACTTTGACTATCCCAACTACATCACCGCCGTGGACTATTACAGCTATTTCGAGGTCGTCTACCAGCTGACCTCGCTAACGCATAATCACACCGTCGTCGTCAAGACGCGATGCCAGGGCCGCCGGAACCCCTCCGTCCCCTCGGTCACCGGGCTGTGGCAGGGGGCGGACTTCCAGGAGCGAGAGATTTACGACCTCATGGGCATCAGCTTCAAAGGGCACCCCAACCTCAAACGCATCTTCCTCTGGGAGGGCTTCCCGGGGCACCCCCTGCGAAAGGACTTCCAGCCGTGACCACCACCGAGATGATGACCCTCAAGACCGAACCTTTCGTGCTCAACTTCGGGCCGGTGCACCCCTCGACGCACGGCGTCTACCGCATGCGGGCGACCCTGGACGGCGAGGTTATTCTGGACATCGAGCCGGTGGTGGGCTACCTGCACCGCGGCATCGAGAAGCTGGCCGAGGAGCGGACTTTCTCCGGCTTCATTCCGCTGACCGACCGGCTGGACTACATCTCCCCGATGAGCAACAACCTGGCCTACTGCCTGGCGGTGGAGAAGCTGGCGGGCATCAAGATACCGGAGCGGGGCGAGTACCTGCGCGTCATCATGGCGGAACTGCAGAGGCTGGCCAACCACTGCATCGCCGTCGGCTCCTTCATCAACGACTGCGGCGCCTACTTCACCCCCTTTATGTACACCTTCCGCGAGCGTGAGAAAATCGTTGACCTCTTCGACATGGTCTGCGGCCAGCGCCTCACCTATAACTACATGCGTATCGGCGGCGTCAGCCAGGACATCCCCGAGGAGTTCCTGCCGGCGCTGAAGAAACTGCTCAAGCAGCTGGACCACTTCATCGGCGAGTACGAGCGCCTCCTCAAACAGAACGAAATCCTGCTGGCGCGCACCCGGGGCGTCGGCGTACTCAGCAAAGAGACGGCCATCAACTGCGGCATGAGTGGCCCGGTGGCCCGCGCCAGCGGCGTCAGCTTTGACCTGCGCAAGGTCGACCCGTACTCCGTCTACGACCGCTTTCAATTTGATGTACCCGTCGGCGAGGCCGGCGATTCCTACGACCGCTACCGCGTGCGCATCGAGGAGATGCGTCAGAGCCTGCGCATCATCGAGCAGGCCGTCAAGGATATCCCCGGCGGGCCGGTGCGGGCCGAGGTGCCCCACCTCATCCGCCCCCCCAAGGGCGAGGCCTACGGGCACCTGGAGGCGCCAAAAGGCGAACTGGGCTTTTACATCGTCTCCGACGGCTCCATCGCGCCGTACCGCTGCCACATCCGGCCCACCAGCCTGATTAACCTCGGCGCCCTGCGCGAGATGGTGCGGGGCTGGAAGGTGGCCGACTTGATTGCCATCTTCGGCAGCATTGATATTACCATGGGCGAGGTAGACCGATGACCTGGTGGCCGGGTAACTACTGGTGGCACTGGCTGTTTTTCACCGTGGTCATCATCGGCTTCGTGCTGCTGATGGTCATGGGGGCTATCTACATCGAGCGGCGGGGGCTGGGCCGCATGCAGTCACGGCTGGGGCCCAACCGCACCGGGCCGTTCGGCCTGTTCCAGCCCGTCGCCGACGCCGTCAAGGTGCTGCTCAAGGAGAATATCGTCCCGGACAAGGCCGATAAGCTCGTCCACTGGCTGGCCCCGGTGATTGCCTTCGCCCCGGTGGTGATGATTTTCGCCGTGATACCCTTCCAGAACGGGGCCCTCCTGGCCGCCCTCAACGTCGGCATCCTGTATATCATCGCCGGCAGTTCGGTAGCCACCGTGGGCGTCTTCATGGCGGGGTGGGGCTCCTCCAACAAGTACTCCCTGCTGGGGGCGATGCGCAACGTGGCCGCCGTGGTCAGCTACGAGATGCCGCTGGCCCTCTCCGTTGTAGCCACGGTGCTGGTGGCCGGGACGATGTCGCTCAACGGCATCGTCGCGCAGCAGACGATACCTAATATTTTACTGCAGCCCCTGGGATTTTTGATTTTCTTCGCCGCTGGCTGCGCCGAAATCAACCGCAGCCCCTTCGACCTCATGGAGGCCGACCAGGAGCTGGTGGCCGGTTTCCACACCGAGTACTCCGGCATGAAGTTCGCCATGTTCTACCTGGTGGAGTACGCCGAGGCCATCGCCATCTCGGCCATCATCACCACCCTTTTCCTCAGCGGCTGGAAAGGCCCCTGGCTGACCCCCTGGCTCTGGTTCATCATCAAGGTCATCGTCGTCTTCTTCCTCATGGTCTGGACGCGGGCCACCTTCCCGCGCGTGCGCATCGACCAGCTCATGTCCCTGGCCTGGAAGTTCCTTTTCCCGCTGGCCCTCATCAACCTCTTCATCACGGCGGTGCAGGTGGTTGCCTGGCCGGACGGCCTGCCCTGGTACGTCATCTTCATCAATTTCGCCATCATGGGCGTCTTGATACTGGCCTGGGCAAAACTCTTTAAGCTAGGATGGGGACGCAGTGAAGTTTGAACGCTTCGGCCTGGGACTGCTCAAGGGCATGACGGTGACGATGCGCAACCTGTTCCGCCACCCCACCGTCAACCAGTTCCCGGAGCAGCGGCTCAACGTCTCGCGGCGGACGCGCGGCAACGAGCTGGTCTGGAGCCGCGAGCGCTGCACCGGCTGCGGCACCTGCGCCAAGACCTGCCCCCAGGGCGCCATCGAGATTGTCACCGCCGTCAACATGGCGGACAACAAGTACGAGGTTGAGAAATACCAGGTGGATACCGGCTACTGCATCCAGTGCGGCCTCTGCGTGGAGGCCTGCCCCTACGACGCCCTTTTCATGGGCTACGCCTACGAGCGGGCGCAGTAC
>DAOULO010000040.1:0-28871 GCA_034420195.1 Dehalococcoidales bacterium | reverse complement strand
GCCCTACGCCAAGCCCCAGCCGGATACCGGCCAGTTCTGGATGCGCCAGACGGAGCACATCCGCGGCACCGTCCCCAAGGTAAAGATGCACTACATCCCCATGCCCTGTATGCACTGCGACGAGGCCCCCTGCATCCCGGCCTGCCCCATCGAGGATACCATCTACAAGCGCGACGACGGGCTGGTCATCATCGACCCGGAGAAGTGCACCGGCTGTAAGGCCTGCGTCGACGCCTGCCCCTACCAGGCCATCTTCTTCAACGAAGACCTCAACATCGCCCAGAAGTGCACCGGCTGTGCCCACCTCCTCGACAGCGGCGAGTGGACCATCCCCCGCTGCGCCGACGCCTGCCCCACCGAGGCCATCAAGTTCGGCGAGGAGGCCGAGTTCAAGACCATCATCGCCAAGGCCGAGGTATTAAAGCCTGAGCTTAAGGCCAAGCCGCGCGTCTACTATCTCAATATCCCCAAGCGGTTCGTGGCCGGCACCGTCTACGACCCGGTGGACAAAGAGGTCGTCATTGGGGCCACCTGCACCCTCAGCGGCGGCGGCCAGAAGTACACCGCCGTCACCGACGGCTTCGGGGACTTCTGGTTCCAGGGGCTGGAGGAGGGCAAGTACTCGCTGAAGATTGCCGCCGACGGCTTCGCCGAGAAGTCTTTCGCCGACCTGAATACGGAGCAGGACGTCAACCTGGGGGATATACCGCTGACGAGATAGATTAAGTCTTAAAGGTATTTAGAGGAGGGGGCTCAGCGATGGGCTCCCTCTTTTTTATTCCCCACACCCCGCCCCTTTCAGTGTTATCTATTCCCACCCTAGCCGCCCTCGCGGCATCCGCCGCTTAGCCCGCAGGTTTTCACCCCACCCCACCTAATGCTCACCCATGCACCAGGCCCAGGTCTTTTCCGCCTCGGCGATGACCTGCTCATCGGTGCGGAAGTCCTGCGGCCCGCAGTCATCGTAGTGGATTATCTCCCCGAAGTCCCTGACCTCTTTAGGGTTCGGCGGGCTGGCCGCGTAGCCGAGTACCATCATATCGTAGATAGTGAGCGGTTCGGGGATGCCGATGATGGCCTTAATCGCCCGCTCGGCATCGGGGCGGGAGACGGCGGTGTACCACTGCGAAGCCAGTCCCAGCGATGCCGCCGCCAAGTGCATGTAGAGAAAGGCGCTGGCCAGGCTGGACTGGTAGATAGCGGTAACCCGGGCATCGTTTTCTTTGGGATGACCGGGGAGGCCCACCTTGGCCCTCCAGTCGGCCAGCAGGAGGATGAAAACCGACGCGTCGCGAAAGCTCCGCCGTGGGGAAGCCGCTGCCCGGCCGTCCCGGGCGGGATTGGTGATGGGAGGCGCGCGGCGGTCGAGGGCGGCCACGATGGCATCTTTGACCGCCTTCTTCCTCACGACGACGAACTCCCAGGGCTGGGTATGAAATCCGGAAGGGGCCCAGCGGGCCACCTGAATGATTTTCTCAACGTATCCGTCCGGCACGGGGTCGGGTTTGAACCGACGGACGGTACGCCTCCTCCTGACCAAATCCAGCAGACAATCGTAACTCTCGTTCTCTGGCATGGCGCCCCCCTTTCTCAGTTCGGGCACTTTGCGGAGTTTACTTTATCATAGCAAAGCCGCTTTACCCCCTCAAGCGAGGCACGTTTTTGCCTCCAGGGCGGTTTGTGCTTATAATCATAGGAAAATCATTACCCGGAGGTCCATCATGCCCGAGCCGAACCACATCGTCATCATCGGCGGGACGGCCTGCGGCCCCAAGGCCGCCGCCCGCGCGCTCCGCTGCGACCCGCACGCCAAAATAACTATCATCGAGCAGGGGCCCAACCTCTCCACGGCCACCTGCGGCCTGCCCTACTACATCTCCGGGGTCATCAAGGACGAGGGCCCCATGGTCGCCCGCCCGCCCCAGCACTTCCGCGACGTGCTGGGCATGACGGTGCTTAACAACACGCGGGCCACGGCTATTGACCGCCAGAAGCGTACCGTTACGGTCACCGACCTGAAAACAAAGCAAAATTCAACCATCACTTACGACAAGCTCGTCCTGGCCACGGGTAGTGCCCCCGTCCGGCCCGACTGGACGGGCGCCGACCTCAAGGGCATCTTCACCCTGAGCGACCTGCCCGATGCCAACGCCATCAAACAGTATGTCGCCGCGGCGAAAACGGGGGATGCGGTCATCGTCGGGGCGGGGCTCATCGGCTTGGAGATGGCCGAGGCCCTGGCCACCCTGGGGCTTAAAGTCACCGTGCTGGAGGCCCTGGGCTGGCCGCTGCCGCAGCTGCTGGACGAAGCAATGGCCGCCCCCATCGCCAGACATCTGGAAAGTAAAGGCGTGACCCTGCGTTTTGGCGAGCGCGTCACCGGCTTTGACGGCGATAAAGACGGACGCGTCGCCAGCGTGATTACCGGCGGCGGCGAGGTCAAAACCGGGCTGGTGCTGCTCGCCCTGGGCGTGCGGCCGCAGGTAGGTCTGGCCCGAGCTGCCGGTCTCAAAATCGGCGCCCTCAGCGGTATTGCTGTCAACGAGTACCTAGAGACTTCTGACCCGGCCATCTACGCCGGCGGCGACTGCGTGGAAGTGTTCAATATCATTACCCGAAAGCCCATGCTGGCCCCGATGGGCTCCACCGCCAACAAACATGGCCGCATCATCGGCAGCAACGTCACCGGCGGGCACCTCACCTTCCCCGGCGGGCTGGGGACAGCCATCTGCAAGGTCTTCGATTATAACGCCGGCCGGACAGGCCTCTCCGCGGCACAGGCTGGGGAGGCCGGATTCGAAACCCTCACGGCGCTGGTGCCCGCCCTGGAGCACGCCGGCTACTACCCCGGCGCGCGGGAAATCACCGTCCGGCTGGTGGCGGAAAAGGACAGCGGCAAATTACTGGGCGGGCAGGTAGTCGGCACTGGCGATGTCGCCAAGCGCATCGACGTGCTGGCGGCGGCCATCTCGCGGGGGGCCACCGTGGACGACCTCGCCGACCTCGACCTGGCCTACGCGCCACCGTTCAACTCGGCCCTGGACCCGCTGCACCACGCCGCCAACATCATCCGCAACCAGCGGGACGGCCTGGCCCGCAAGCTGACCATGGCCGAGGTCAAGACCAGGCTCGACCGGGGGGATGACTTCGTCCTGCTGGACGTGCGCTCGCTGCCGGAATGGAAGATGGAGCGTATCAAGGCGGAACAGGTGCGCTTCCTGCCGCTGACGGAGCTGCGGCGGCGCCACGGCGAGCTACCCCGGGATGCCGAAATCGTCATCTACTGCCGGACGAGCGTGCGCGCCTACCAGGCACAGCGCATCCTGGATGGGGAAGGATTTACCGACGTGAGGTTCATGGAGGGCTCGCTGGCCGTCTGGCCTTACGCCACGGAATCCGGCTAGCCAATGTCCCCGATGAGGGTGTCCCAGGGCGTATCCAGCTGGGGCACCGGTATCTCGATGACGGCCGGTTTGCCCCTGTCCAGGGCGGCGCGCAGCGTCTGGGCAAGCCCCTCGTGGCTATCGAGCCGGACGCCGACGGCGCCGTAGGCCCCGGCCAGCTTGACGTAGTCCGGGTTGTGCAGCCGGTTGCCGACGTAGCGCCCGCCGAACTGGCGGCGCTGGATGCCGGTGACCGTCCCGTAGGCGTCGTCGCTGAAGACGAGCGTCACCACGTTGATGCCCTCCTGGACGGCGGTGGCCAGCTCGGTGGCAGCGTAGGGAAAGCCGCCGTCGCCGCAGACGGCCACCACGGCTTTGTCCGGGCTGCCCACCTTGGCACCGAGGGCGGTGGGGAAGGCGAAGCCGAGCGTTCCGAAGTAGGACGATTCGACGTAGGTGCGCGGCCGGTTGACGGGATAGGCGATATCGCACCAGTAGCCGAGGTTGGTGATATCCGGCACCAGGATGCCCTCGTCCCCCAGGACTTCCTTAATCTGGCTGATAACGGCCAGCTGCAGCGGGGCCGCCGCCTCCAGATGCTTACGGACGCCGGTGCGGATGGCGGCGATTTTCTCCGCCTGCCAGAGGCTCGCGCCGGGGTCGTCCAGCTCGCCGAGGAGGGCCTTAAGCGCGGCGCGGGCGTCGGCGTGAATCCCCAGGTCGATGCGGTGGTTGCGCCCCAGCTCGGCGGCGCCGCAGTCTACCTGGATGACCTTCCGGTCGGGCCGGAGTTTGAGCTGCGTGTTGCCCAGGGCGCGCAGGCGGCTGCCCACCACCAGGAGGCAGTCCGTTGCTTTAAAGACGGGATTGAGCCAGAGGACGAAGTTGCCGGCGCACATCGGGTCGTCGCCAGGGATGACGCCCTGCCCCTCGGTGGTCATGACCACCGGCGCCTTGAGCCGCCCGGCCAGCGCGGTAATCTCGGCGGTGACGCCGGACTTGACGGCCCCGCTCCCGCAGAGGATGACAGGACGGCGAGCCTCTTTGAGGAGACGGGCGGCCTTTTTGATGTCGGCGCGCTGAGGCGGCGGCAGGGGGGCAGCCTTAATCTCGCGGAAACTGGCCCCGGCCGGCTGTGCCCAGAGGTCGTAGGGGACTTCCAGCGCCACCGGCTGCGTGCAGCCGGTCTTGAGTTCCTGGAGGGCCCGCTGCAGTAGCACCGGGATATCGGCGGCCTTGGTGGCGCGGCCGCTCCACTTGGTTAAATGACGGAAGATATCCAGCTGCTCGTCCAGTTCGTGGAGGACACCGCGATGGTGACCGAGATGCTGGCTTTCGATTTGCCCGGAGACGAGCAGCACCGGCGCCGCGGCGGCACGGGCGGTGCCGATGGCGGCGGTCGTGTTAAGCGCCCCGGGGCCAGGCAGCACCAGGGCTACACTTATCTTAGCGGTGGTGCGGGCGTAGCCGTAGGCCATGTAGACGGCCGTCTGCTCGTGGCGGGTGGAAATCCAGCGGATTTTACCGGCGCGGTAGATGGCGTCCACGGCGTCCATTATCTGCACGCCGGGAATCCCGAAGACTACGTCCACCCCCTCCCTGGCCAGTACCGCCGCCAGCGCCTCGGCGCCGCTCATTTGGGTCATGCTCACCCCCTCGGCAGGATGCCGCTAAGTTTATTATAAGGGAAAGGTAGGGCAAATGACACCGGGCCGGCGCTGCTGCCGGCGCATACTGTCCCGCAGGGCGGCGACTTCCTCCTCAGTGACTCGTTACAACTGAAGAAGCATACGACGGCTAAAGGAGTTGTTCAGACTCGGATTAGTTTGATTTCATCATGTAGTTTGAACCAACCCAGGGCAGTTGGTTCCTCGCAATAAATATCGGCAACTTTGGCATTGTTTGGATGCTTTTTTATATCGGAGGATATTATATACGATAGCAGCCGAGACTAGAGGTATTCCAAAAACAACAATTTCAAAAAGCTCATTTGCCAATGCAGTACCGATTACGACGAAACCAAATGCTAAGCCACGACAGACTTTATGAACAATATCCAAGAATGTATTTCTAATATCCCGGTACCATAAGGTTGAATAGCAGGCTAAAGCCAACACAACTACGCCGAAAGCAATTGCGGTAACATAGGCCATTTCCGCACTTAAAGAATGTGCCGATAATAACATTGTGGTTGCGGTCACAATAGCGACGCTATACCCTATAACACATCCCCGACAAATCTCCAATCCTACGAACCTTATCGTGCTGTTTTTATAAGGTGGGCATCTTGGATGATGGGACAATAACAACCATCCGTATTTCCGGATTAATCGTTTAAAAAACATTAAGACATTATCCGCGTATAATTATATTTCGGTGTGCTATTCAACCGCTTTATTTATCAGTAAGATAATAACTGCTTTCATTTAGTTTCGAAGTTAAGCGGGAGCTGCCATCTGAATAAGACTCTGAACCACTTTATTGGCTCCTTTGGTGTAATTTATCGAGGCACTAGTTTTTCCGTTTTGAGTCTTAGCGTTGATAACTATTTGCTGATTCGAAAAACCGATAAACAAAACAGGAAGAAAAATCAAAGCGCAACCTAAAGTGATTAACGTCAAAAATCCTAAAACCAAGATTTTCCATAAAGCTATATCTTTCTCACGGCGCAATACTAACGAATTCGCAGATTGAGTTTGGACTAACCAATTGGTATCATCGCCTACCAGCGATATTGCCTGCGAGAACAATTCCTCGACCGACCACGATGTGTTTAGCTGGGTCAATGGCATTATAGCACCTCCTTAATATGTTATTTGGGCATCCTTTCATTAGTAAGCAACGGTGAATATTTACTGGGATAATACACTCGAACAAATTAGATGTCAAGTGACCTTCCCCCGGAATTAGCAACACTTTAGACTAGAGTCCCGCAGCTATTTCAGCATACTCCTTCGGAGTAGCTCCTTTCAACGAGCTATGCGGTCTGACCTCGTTGTAGTCCTGCCGCCATTCTTTAGAAGTATTTATTTCAGTAATATCTCAAGACCAACGGCCAAATTCCAGGGCACTAAATCCGCCATTTTGGCACTATCTTTTTCAATATTATTCTACACTATCGTGTCAATAGTCCGTTCATAACCCTTTCCAGTACCCCCTGCCACCTTCTCCCCAGCTTCTTACAATTTATCCTCAGCTGCGTGCGGCCCACCGTCACGCCGTCGCGGAGGGTGGGGATAAACTTGGCGGCGTCGAAGGGGAGGCCGGTAAAGCGCCGCAGGGTGATAAAGCCTGCCTCGGTAGAAATGGACTCGATGCCCGCCCGGGCGGCCATGTCTTTAATCCGCACGGCATAAAAAAGATTGTGCACCTCCGGGGGCGGCGGGCCGAAACGGTCGGCGTACTCGCGGGTGATGTCTTCGAGCCTCTCCGCGGCGTCCGGCTCGGCCAGGCGGCGGTAGAGCTCCAGCCGCGTCTCTACGTCGGGCACGTAGTCCTCGGGGATGAAGGCATCCAGGGGCAGGTCGACGGTGGGCGCCGGGAGCTTGGGGGGCGGCGGTGGCTGGCCGGCGCGGCGGGCCTTCTGCTCGGCGACGGCCTCGGCGAGGAGGCGGGTATAGAGGCTGAAGCCGATGGCGGTGATGTGCCCGCTCTGCCGCGGCCCGAGGAGCGTGCCCGCCCCGCGTATCTCCAAATCCTTCATGGCGATGCCGAAGCCCGCTCCCAGCTCGGCGGCCTCGTAGATGGTGCGCAGGCGCTGGTGGGCCACCGGCGTCAGGCGCTTGCCGCCGTCGTACAAAAAGTAGGCGTAGGCCAGGTTGGCGCCGCGGCCCACCCGACCGCGTAATTGATAAAGCTGCGTCAGCCCGAACTTATCCGCCCGGTTGACGATTAAAGTATTGGCGTTGGGCATGTCCAGGCCGGACTCGATGATGGTGGTGCAGACGAGGATATCCACCTTGCCCCGGCCGAAGGCGTCCATGACCGCCTCCAGCCGCTCCTCCGGCATCTGCCCGTGGCCGATGGCAATCTCCGCCTCTGGCACCAGCTCACGCAGGTCGGCGGCCACCAGGGCGATGCTCTGCACCCGGTTGTGGACGAAGAAGACCTGCCCGTTGCGCTCCAGCTCGCGCAAAATCGCCTCGCGCACCAGGTGGTCGTTGTACTCGGCCACGTAGGTCTTCACCGGCAGGCGGGCCTCCGGCGGCGTCTCCATGGTACTCATGTCGCGCACGCCCACCAGCGACATGTGCAGGGTGCGGGGGATGGGGGTAGCGCTGAGGGTGAGCACGTCCACCTCCTGGCGCATCTTCTTGAAGTGCTCCTTGTGGTTGACGCCGAAGCGCTGCTCCTCGTCGATGATGAGCAGGCCCAAGTTTTTAAATTCGACGTCTTTCTGTAATAAACGGTGCGTGCCGATGCAGATGTCGACGGAGCCATTGGCGATGCCGTCGACGACCTGGCGCTGCTCGGCGGGCGAGCGGAAGCGGCTCAGCACCTCGACGCGGAGGGGGAAGGCCGAGAGCCGCTCCGAAAAAGTGGCGAAGTGCTGCTGGGCCAGGACGGTGGTGGGCACCAGCACGGCCACCTGCCGCCCGTCCATGACGGCCTTGAAGGCGGCGCGGATGGCCACCTCGGTCTTGCCGTAGCCCACGTCCCCGCAGACGAGCCTATCCATGGGGCGAGGCCGCTCCATATCGACCTTGACCTGCTCCAGGGCCTCGGTCTGGTCGGGCGTCTCCACGTAGGGGAAGGCCGCTTCAAGTTCCTGCTGCCAGAGGCTGTCGCCGGAGAAGGCAAAGCCGGGGACGACCTCGCGGGCGGCGTAGAGCTCCAGCAGCTCGCGGGCCAGCTCGGCGGCGGCCTCCTTGGCGCGCTGCTTGGTGCGGCTCCACTCCTGCGTGCCCAGCCGGCTCAAGACCGGCGGCCGGTCACCGGCCCCGATATAGCGAGCAACGCGGTCAATCTGGTCGCTGGGGACGTAGAGGGTATCACCGGCGGCGTACTCCAGGACGAGGTACTCTTTCTCGACCCCGGCGGTGGTGAGGGTGGTGACACCCTCGAACCGGCCGATGCCGTGCTCCACGTGGACGACGTAGTCCTCCGGGGCGAAGTCTATCTCCGGCTGGCGGCGGGCGGCGGGGCGCTTCCTGGTGAGCCGGCGCTGCTTGACGAAGCCGAAAATTTCGGCGTCGGTAAATAAATAGGTTTCGCCGCCCATGACCCAGCCCTCCGGCAGCGAGCCCTGGACGAGGGCGATATTGCCCGGCGGCGGGGCCTGGGTAATGGTCTCCACCGGGGCGGCGATAATGTCCTCGCCGCCGAGGAGCTCGGAGAGACGGCTGGCCTGGTGGCTGACGATGACGACACGTTTTTTCTGTTGTAATAGCTCCGCCGTCTTCTTGAGGAAAGCGGGGAGCCGGCCGGCATAATACGGGGCGCTCATAAAGTCCAGTCTGTTCTCGCCACCCCAGGCAGCCAGCCCCAGGCGCGGGCGGCTTGCCATACCCGCCTCGATTTCCTCCCAGGTAAAGTAGGGCCGGGGGAAGTTACGCGGCAGCTCGCCGCGCGCCAGCTTCTCATCGCGGAGCTGGGCGGCCTCGCTGTCCAGGTCGGCGGCGGCCGTCGCCAGCGCCGAAGGCTCGTCGAGGACGAGGAGGGTGTCCTCCGGCAGATAATCGAGCAGGCCGCCGTTATTGAAGAGCGGGGTATAGAAACTGGCCTCGCGGGTGAGCTGCCCGGCGGTCATCATCTCAATATCACGGCGCAGCTGCTGCCTAGCGGCGGCGGTGCCGGCGGAGATATCCAGGCCGCGCAGGATTTCTTCCAGCCTCTCCTCTTCCATAAGACGGGGTGCCAGCAGTTCGGTGGCCGGGGAGACGAGTACGGCCTCCAGCTTCTCCGTGGAGCGCTGGGTGGCCGGGTCGAAAGAGCGCAGGCTCTCGATGGTGTTGCCGAAGAACTCCAGCCGCACCGGCAGATCACTCGTCGGCGGGAAGATATCGACGATGCCGCCGCGGTGGCTCATCTGGCCGGGCAACTCCACGGCGCCCTCCGCCCGGTAGCCCATCGCCTGCCAGATGCCCAGCAGGCTCAGGGGTTCTTTCTCCGTGCCCACCTCAATAGTATGACAGGCGGCAGCGAAATCGGCCCGCGCCGCCGTCCGGGAGGTGAGCGCCGCCACCGGGGCCACCACCAGGGGGGCCTCGCCATCGCCCGCGGCCAGCGCCGCCAGCACGCGGAGGCGCTCCAGCTCGGTCTCGGTATCCGGCGCCAGCCGCTCGTAGGGGAGCACGTCCGTCTCCGGGAAGAGCCGGATGCGCCCGGCGGGGCACCAGCTTAAAAGCTGCTCGTGGAGCTTACGGGCCTGCTCGGGCCGGGCGGTGACCACCAGCAACGGCCGCCGTCCCCGCGTGTAGAGGGCGGCGATAAGATAAGGCCGGGCCGCCTCCAGCACCTCCCAGTCCGTCTCTTCGGTCTCACCCAGCCCGTCAATCAGGCGGTGGTAGGCCGTCGATGCCTCGATAAGCTCCAGCAGTTTACTCAGGTCCGGCAAAACGCTCTCCAAACACCTCTAGGGCTCGTCCTCCGGGGAGGGCCAGCCCTTTCCGTAATTTTAGCACAAATTTTCGTAAAGTTTAAGTATCCTTGCGAAAGACCAGCGTCACCACCAGCGCCAGCGCCATCACGACGGCGGTCAACATGAGCCCCTCGGCCACGCCGACGACGCTACCCACCCAGCCCATCACCGGCGCGCCCACGGCCACCCCGGCGGTGAGCAGACCGTGGAAGACTCCCGTGGCCAGGCCCCGCTCGCCGGGCGCGGTAAGGTCGGCCACCCGGGCAGAGACCGCCGGGAAGAGCATCCCGTAGGCGGCCCCGTAGAGCCCCATCACCACGAAGAGCCAGGACAGCGTCTTCATCACCGGCAGCAGCACCAGGGCGGCGATGCCCAGTCCCAGCCCGCCGGCGGTCAGTCCGAACCTTCCCACCCGGTCGGCGATATACCCCGAGGGCAGCTGCAGGACGATGAACATCACCGCGAAGGTCGCCAGCAGCATGCCCACCTGAAAGGCCTCCATACCCAGACCGCTGATATAGAGCGGCAGCAGCGTGACCACGCCGCCGAAGGAGAAATACTGCGCGAAAATGGCCGCGTAAGGGCCGATTAGCCCCGGTCTCCTGAGGAGAGAGACCGCCTGCCGCCAGCCCCCGTCGGATTTCCCGGCCGCCGGGCGCTCGCGACCTCCGGGCAGGCTAAATACCAGCGCCGCCCCGGCCACGAGTAATGCCCCGCCCAGCCAGAAGACGGCCCGATAACCAGCCCGGGCGGCCACCACCCCGCTCAGGCCGTAGCCCACCAGCGTCGCCGCCGCCAGGGCCATCCCGTAAAAGGCCATTGCCCGCCCCCGCCGCTCCCCACCGTGATGGGCCACCGCCGACATCGTGGCCGGGCCCACCATCCCGCCGGTGAGCCCGTGCAGCACCCGCACCAGGGCCAGGTGCACCGGCAGGCGGCAGATGGTGTAGAGAAACATGCTGACGGCATCGCCGACGAGACCGGCGATGAGGGGCAGACGGTAGCCGAGCTTATCCACCAGCCGCCCCAGGAAGACGTTGGCCGGGGTGTTGACCATGGAGTATAGCCCGACGATGACCCCGACCGTGCCGATACCGGCGCCGAGCTCGTGGGCGTAGAGGGCCATCACTGGAATCAGCAGGTGGGTATCCAGAAAACCGACGAAGGTAACAATAGAGAGGACAGGTATGGCGTTTCTTACCCGGGGAAGCGTCAATCTGTTCATCCGCCCAGCCTAAGACAGGATACACCACCAGCGCCAGCTTGTTCAACCGGCGGCCGCTTGCTATAATGTAACGAAAGGTAACTAAAGGCAAGATGGCTAAAGGCATCAAAAAAAAGGCCAAATTACCCTTCCGGCGCATCGTGGTCAAGCTGGGCACGGCCCTGCTTACCGGCGGCAGCGACTGCCTCGACGAAAAGTTGGTGGCCGGGCTGGTGGCCCAGGTGGCCAGCCTCCACGGGCAGGGCGCCGAGCTGGCGCTCGTCTCCTCGGGGGCCATCGCCGCCGGGCGCGACCGGCTGGGGCTGTCCCGGAAAATCCGGGGCATCCCCTACAAGCAGGTGCTGGCCTCGGTGGGCCAGGGCCGCCTCATGAATCTCTACGACAGCCTCTTCGCCCGGCATAATATCGCCGTGGGGCAGGCCCTCCTCACCAAGGGCGATTTAGCCGACCGCGCCGGCTACCTCAACGCCCGCAATACCCTGCTGGCACTGCTGGAGCTGGGCGTCGTCGCCATCGTCAATGAGAACGACGTCATCTCCATCGACGAAATCAAAGAGGCCAAGTTCGGCGATAACGATAACCTCTCGGCCATGGTGGCCAACCTCATCGACGCCGATATGCTCATGCTGCTGACGGATACCGGCGGGCTTTATACCGCCGACCCCGCCCGCGACCCCAAGGCCAAGCTCGTCCCCCTGGTAACGCGCATCGACACCGCGGTGAGAAGGCTGGGCACCGTTACCCGCTCCAACCTGGGCACCGGCGGCATGACTACCAAGATAGAGGCCGCGCAACTCGCCACCGCCTCCGGGGTGCACGTCGTCATCGCCGACGGCCGCGAGCCCGATGTTATCGCCCGGCTGGCTAAAGGCGAGTCCATCGGCACCCACTTCCCCCCCACCACCAGCAAGCTCGAAAGTCGCAAGCGCTGGATGCTCTCCGGCCTCTGCACACGGGGCAAGCTGATAATTGATAGCGGCGCCGCCACGGCGCTCCGCCAACAGAACCGCAGCCTGCTGGCGGCGGGCATCCAGAAGGCCGAAGGGCGCTTCGCCCGCGGTGACATCGTCGCCATCCACGATGCCGAAGGCAGCTATCTGGGCTGCGGCATCACCAACTACTCCTCCGGCGATATCGGCACCATCCGGGGGACGCACTCCAGTAAAATAGCCAGTTTACTCAGCTTTGATTACGGCCCGGAAGTCGTCCACCGTAACAACCTGGCGCTATCGGAAAGGGAGGAGCCTAGTGAGCGAAGGCAGACTGTACCAGTCCAGCGATGAGCAGCTCATCGCCGCGGTAAACTATAACTTTCAGCACGAGGAGCCCCAGCGGTGGTGGGGAGAGCTGACGCTGGTGGACTTTGTGCGCATCAAGGACGGCAGCGGCTATATCCTGGAGCTGGAGGACGGCCGCCGGGGCCGCTGCATCCTCAAGAAACGGGTCAACCGGGCGGTCACCAGCCTGCCGCCCCGCTACGTTTACCATTTCAGCGGCAATACCAAGTTTGAGTATTAGGATAAAGGATTTTTAGGGGCAGTGGGATGGTGAAGACTAACGTTCTCTATTTCGGCGATAACCTGGAAATCCTGCGCCACCGCGAGTACTTCCCCGACGAGTGCATTGACCTTATTTACCTTGACCCGCCGTTCAACAGCAAGAAGGACTATAACATCCTTTTTAAGGAAAACGGCGGCGTGGAGAGCGAAGCCCAGATACAGGCGTTTACCGATAGCTGGCACTGGACGCAGACGGCCCAGGATACCTACAACGAAATCGTTACCGGCGGCCCCGTCAAGGTGCGCGACCTTATCGGCGCGCTGCACAGCGCCCTGGGGAATAACGACGTGATGGCCTACCTGGTGATGATGACCGCCCGGCTCATTGAGCTGTACCGCGTCCTCAAGCCCACCGGCTCACTTTACCTCCACTGTGACCCCACCGCCAGTCATTATCTGAAGCTGGTTTTAGACCAGATATTTGGGCCGACGAATTTCAGGAATGAGATTGTGTGGAAGAGGACAACTGCTCATAATGACCCTAAAAGATTTGGACGTATACATGATATAATCCTTTGCTATTCAAAGACAGACAGGCCTACTTGGAATAGTGTTTTTGCAGATTATGACCCTGAATACATAGAGACATATTATCGCTATACCGATGAAAATGGTAAGAAATTTCTATCGCGTGACCTTACAGCACCAAGTCATGGCTCCTCAAGCGGACAATACGAATGGAGGGGCAAGCATCCACCCGAAGGAAGAATGTGGTCATATACCAAAGAAAATATGGAGCGTCTCGAAGCTGAGGGACGTATCTTTTACACAAAGAACGGATATCCCAGACTAAAGCAGTATCTTGAAGATATGCCTGGTATGCCTGCGCAATCAATCTGGACGGATGTGCTTAATCTACGTTCTTGGCATAAGGAAGACCTCGGTTATGACACCCAAAAACCCCTCGCCCTGCTGGAGCGCATCATCCAGGCCAGCTCTAACGAGGGAGACATCGTTCTAGACCCCTTCTGCGGGTGCGGCACGGCGGTGGTGGCCGCTCAGAAACTCAACCGTAAGTGGATTGGCATTGATATTACCCACCTGGCTATTGCCCTCATGCGCAACCGCCTTAAGGACAGCTTTGACATTGATGCCGAGGTTATCGGCGAGCCGGTAGACCTAGCCAGCGCTAAGGCCCTTGCTGCCGAAGACCGCTACCAGTTCCAGTGGTGGGCGCTTAGCCTCATCAAGGCCCGCCCCGCCGGCGAGAAAAAGAAAGGCGCTGATGCCGGCATTGATGGCGTTATCCATTTCCTCGACGACCCCGCCAGCAAGCCCAAACGGGCTATCGTGCAGGTTAAGAGCGGGCACGTGGGGGTAAAAGACATTCGCGAGTTGGAGACTGTCGCCGCCCAGGAGGCTATCGGCATCTTTATCACTCTTGAGCCCCCTACCGAGCCGATGAAGGTGGAGGCGGTCGCCGCCGGATATTACCACTCCCCTATCTGGAATAAAGACTATCCCAAAATCCAGATATTGACCATTGAAGAGCTATTGCATGGTAAGATAGTAGATATGCCCCCGCTGACACAGACCAGCGTCACCTTCACCAAAGCGCCAAAGATAACCAAAAAAGAGGGCGAGCAGCTAACCCTGGATGAATAGCCGCGGACATCTCAGAGAGGAAATAACCTTGCAACAAGCCATCGCCCAGCTCAAGGCCAAGGGAAAGGCCGCCAAGGCCGCCGCCCACAGGCTCGCCTTTATCTCCACCGATGTTAAAAATAAAGCGCTGGAAAACATCGCCGCGGGCCTGCTCACCCACCAGGACGAAATCCTGGCCGCCAATAAAAAGGACTATCAGGCCGGTGAGCAATCGGGCCTGGGCGCCGCCCTCCTCGACCGGCTCAGGCTGGACGAAAAACGTCTGCAGGCCATCGCCGCCGATACGCGCGCCGTGGCCGCCCTGCCCGACCCCGTCGGCGAGACCTTCGAGATGCGCACCTTCCCCAACGGACTGCAAATTGGCAAAAGACGCGTGCCGCTGGGGGTCATCGGGGCCATCTACGAGAGCCGCCCCAACGTCACGGTGGATATCGCCGCCCTCTGCCTCAAGAGCTGCAACGCGGTTATCCTGCGCGGCTGCAAGGAGACCATCAACTCCAACCTGGCCATCGTCAGGGTCGTCCAGGCGGCCTGTCAGCAGGCGGGCATGCCCGCGGGCTGCGTGCAGTTCATCGAGAACACCGACCACGCCCTCGTCAACCAGCTCCTCAAGATGAACGACGTGCTCGACCTTATCATCCCCCGGGGCGGGGCCGGCCTGATTAAATTCGTCCGCGAGAATGCCGCCATGGCCGTCGTCGCCGGGGGCATCGGCGTCTGCCATACCTACGTGGACGCCAGCGCCGACCTGAAAAGCGCCGCGGCCATCGTCCATAACGCCAAGGTGCAGCGCCCCTCGGTCTGCAACGCCCTGGATACAGTGCTGGTGCACGCCGCCGTCGCTAAAGAGTTTCTGCCCATGATGGCCAAGGAGCTGAACAAGGCCGGCGTCGAGCTGCACTGCGACAAAAAATCGTTGGCCATTCTCCAGGGTGATAAGTCTCTCAAGCTCGTCCCCGCCGTGGCCGGGGACTGGGGCAAGGAGTTCCTGGCCCTGATTGCGGCCGTCAAGGTGGTGGACTCGCTGGAGGACGCCCTGGCCCACGTCGAGCAGTACACCTCGGGGCACTCCGAGGCCATCATCACCGAGGACTACGCCGCCGCGCTGCGCTTTTTGAGCGAGGTGGACGCCGCCTGCGTCTACGTCAACGCCTCGACGCGCTTCACCGACGGCAGCCAGTTCGGGCTGGGGGCCGAGGTAGGCATCAGCACGCAGAAGCTGCACGCCCGCGGGCCACTGGGGCTTAAGGAGCTGACGACCTACAAGTGGATTATCTTCGGCAGCGGCCAGGTGAGGCCGTAGGGGGATTTTCTCTCCGGGCTAAGCCGTGAATGAAACGGGGTGGCCTGGGTGGGAATAGATATCTCCAGGGGGGTGGTGGGGCGGTAACTACTTACTATTCTTTAACACTTCCTGCTGCACCTGGAAGAGCTGCCGGATGCCCTTCTCCGCCAGCGAGAGCAAATCGTCGATGGCCTGCTTGGTGAAGGGCTTGCCCTCGGCGGTGCCCTGCACCTCGACGAACTCGCCCTTGCTCGTCATCACCACGTTGAAGTCCACCGCTGCCTGGGCGTCCTCGTCGTAGCAGAGGTCGATTATCATATAGCTCTGGACGATGCCGACGGACGTAGCCGCCACGGCGCTCTTAAGAGGAATTGAGGCGACGATGCCCATCTTCTGCAGCGTCTCCAGCGCCCGGTGCAGGGCCACGTAGGCGCCGGTGATGGCCGCCGTCCGCGTGCCGCCGTCAGCCTGGATGACATCACAGTCCACCATCAGGGTGCGCTCGCCCAGCTGGTCGAGGTCGGTGACGGCCCGCAGCGACCGCCCGATGAGCCGCTGTATCTCCTGGTTGCGCCCGCCGACCCTCCCCAGGGTAGCATCCCGCTGGGTGCGCGTTACGGTGGCCCGGGGGAGCATGGCGTACTCGGCGGTAATCCAGCCGGTGCCGCTCCCCTTGAGAAAGGCAGGCACCCGCTCTTCGAGACTCACCGAGCAGAGCACGTGGGTCTTGCCCAGCTTGATGAGCGCCGAGCCCTCGGCGAAACTCTGGTAGCCGGGGATGATTCTTACCGGCCGCAGCTCGTCGTAGGCACGTCCGTCGCTTCTCTTCAAGGCAATCTCCCATCCGGTCAAGGATATGGTGAGAGTATAGCATTGATAGGTGATAATGGCAATAAAAATAAAGCTGGCCAGGGATATTGACAATTGGACTCCTTGGGTGTATATTTTGTGCCACGAGTAGTATGAGAGGAGGTTTGAAATGGTTGTATCACTTACCTTTAACTGTAAACATCCCGGCTGCAATGCCAAGAATGTCTATGAGCACGATAACGCGAAAAACACCACGGTGTATAAAGGAATCGGTTCGGGTTACCTGTTAGACGGTAAAATACTACCCAGAGAGCAAATCTGCCCCAACAAACATAAATCACCCTATGCGATTGTCAAATTTAAATGTAAACAGTGTAACCTACTGGTGGTTGCCACCACCGAGTCGGAAGCCTACTATCCCGCGGGCGATAGCCGCGTCATCGACGGTAAAGTAACCCTTACCTGCGAGAACGGTCACCAAGCCGAATATAAAGTAAAGTCATAGGAGATGACATCATGGCTACGCCAACCGCGACAGATGACGAAGAAAAGATAGACGATAAATACTGGTTCAGTCTGGGCAAGAAGATGATTGACAACTCCGTAGCCAACCTTGAAACTTCATCTTCCCGATTGCAGGCTGTAATAACCTGGCTATGGGGGATTTATACCGCCGGCGCTGCCGTTGGAATAGCTCTAGCCAACCTGTCCTTGCCCTGGTACATGACGGCACTTGTCTTTCTGCCAAGTGCAACTCTAATAGTCGCCTATCTACTGTCAGCCTGGGCGCAAACTTCCGTCCCGGGTATATTCAACAACCAAGAAGCTATAGAAATAAAAGCCAATTACGAAGAAATTTCGAGAATAAAATATACAAGATTCAAATTAACCCTGCTATTCGTAGTTATCTCGGTACTGCTGGTGATTCTGGCCCTGGCATTAACGTCCTTCAGCCGCCAGCCCGTTACCCCGGATTTTAATGCCGCCGTGCATACTCAGGACAATCAGGATGTTATCGCCCTGACCGGCAACTTCCCGGCGGATACCAATATCATTGTCAGTATAACGCCCTATAGTGCCGCCGATGTCCCTGGCGCCGTCAAGGAATTACCTTACGTGACTTCATCATCCGGCGAGATACAGACCAGCATCTCGCTCGACACTCAGGCGTCCAAATACGATGTGGTGGTATCATGGCAGGAAGATGACGGCCTGTCACGGAGCCTCCAGCGCAGTATCCAGCCTTGAGCAAATCCAAAATTGACAACCGGTTTTAATACCTCTATCATCAAAATATAGAGTATCCCGCCCGGAGGTGCCCCATGCAGCTGAGCGCCCGCAATATGCTCCAAGGGAAAGTAAAAAGGGTAACGCCCGGCGCCGTCAACTCGGAGATAATCGTCGAGCTGACCGGCGGCGCCGAGGTCGTCTCGATTATCACCAAGTCCTCGGCGGAGAGGCTGGGCCTGGCTGTCGGCAAGGAAGTCTACGCCGTCATCAAGGCGTCCAACGTGATGATTGCCACCGACTAGTCCCCCAGCCCCGCCAGATAATCCCTCAGCCAGCTCAGGGCCGCCTCCGCCGCCAGCCGCCGGTTTTCATCACGGCTGCCGCCGAATTCGTGCTTCTGATTGAAGACCCCACCGGCGTGCGCCAGCCCCAGGTAGAAAAGCCCCGCCGGCTTGCCCGCCGTCCCCCCACCCGGCCCGGCGATGCCGGTATCGGCCAGGCAGATATCTACCCCCAGCACGCTTCTACCTCCCGCCGCCATCTCCTCGGCCACCTGGGGGCTCACCGCGCCGTATTTATCCAGTGTCTCGGGCTTGACGCCAACGACCTTTATTTTTATCTCGTTACTGTAGGCCGTCACCGAACCCTTGAAGTAGTCCGACGCGCCGGGGACACTGGTGATAAGCTGGGCTATCAGCCCGCCCGTGGCCGATTCCACCACCCCCAGCGTCAGCCCCTTTGGTCGCAGCAGCTTACCTGTTTCCTCTTCCAGACTCATCGTTAGACAACCCCTAAAGCCAAGGAAAGACGTTGCTCTTGATAAAGGCGAAGTTGGCGGCCACCGCTTCGGCCCCGCTGACGATACCCATGTGCCCCGGGAGCAGGTGATGAATGTCCATTTGAGATAAGGCCTCGATGGACTTTTTCAGGTCGTCGGCGCTGCCGCCGGGCAGGTCGACCCGGCCGGTATTCCTCTCGAAGACCACGTCGCCGCCGATGAGGATTTTCTCCGCCCTGAGGTAATAGCAGACGCAGTCCGGCGAGTGCCCCGGGGCCTCTATCATCTCTATCTCCGCGGCGCCGACCTTGAGACTGCCCTCTTCCAGAATGTCGTCCTCGGTAAACTCGCCCGGCGTCATCCCGAAGAAGCGCGCCCCGTCGACGACCACCAGCTTATAGTTTTGCTTCTGAACGGGATGCAGGGCGATGCGCGCCCCGGAAAGCTGCTTGAAGGCCTCGTTAGCGCCGCAGTGGTCGATGTGGAGATGGGTATTGAGGATAAGACCGATTGTCTTCGGGTCGAGGCCGTCGCGGCGTATGTCTTCAACCTTCGTCTCCAGGTACTCCGGGTTGCCGGGGTCGATGATGATGCCCGGCTTCCCCGTGATGACATAGGTATTGCAGTCCAGCATCCCCTGCTCCGGGTAAGCGTATAGATTATTTACCAGTTTCATGCTATAGTATCTCCAAAAGCATCAAGAAATCTCCGGGATTAATTATATACCATCAGGCTTGGAGGATAAACTAAAGGAGGTATTCCATGGGGATAACTGCAGCAATCCTGGGTAGTATCGGCGGGCTGGCCGCCATCTACGGCGTCCTCGTAGGTATCGACGTCCTCCCCTATCGCTACATCCTCCATGCGGTAGGCTGGGAGTTCTGGATGGCCGTGGCGGGGATACTCCTGCTGGCGTCCATCGCCTTTTTGGTCGGTCGGGGCCGCGGCGGTGGCGGCGGCGAAGAATACGACTAGCCGCCCGTTCCCCCTTACCGGCTAAGCCGTGAACAAATTGCCCCGGGACACCCACGAGCGTTACCTGCCCGTAAAGGTCACCCCCAACGCCGGCCGGAGCCAGATTACCGGCTGGAACCAAGGTGTGCTTGAAGTGCGCGTGGCGGCGCCGCCGGTGGCCGGCCGGGCCAACCGCGAGCTTATCGCCCTTCTCAGCAAGGCGCTGGGAGTCAGCAAGTCCGCCGTTACCATTGTCCGGGGGCAGACCGGCCGCCGCAAGGTTATTGAGGTAGCGGGGCTTACCCGCCAGGAGATACTGAGGCGGCTAGCTCTTTAGATTAACAGCATTTGGGGGGGAATTATTTACCTCACCCCCTGTATCCCCCTCTCCAAACAGGGCATTAGAGTAAACCGTTTATTCTTTGTTTGGAGAGGGGGAATTTGTTTTTCAAAAGAGGGACTGCGCCCCTCTTAAACACCTCCTTACCCCTCCCCCGGTGAGGTGGGGAAATAACTACGGGCTAAGCCGTGGATGACACAGGGCGGCTTGGGTGGGAATAGATAACACCGAGGGGAGGCGGAGGGGAAAAGAAGGAGGGGGCTTTCGCCCCCTCCCTGAATTATATCCCGAGTCTTATTCTTACGCCTTCCTGCGGTGGCGCCACCAGGCGAAGTAGAGGATGAGCAGGATGATTATCCACACCGGGCTGAAGATGCCCAGCCAGATAAAGACGCTCCCCAGCGCGCGGAAGAAGGCGGACAGTCCCTTCCAGGCGCCGCTGGCGATGCTCCCGGCGCTCCAGCCGGGGGTGACGGTAATGTAGTCCTCCCGCTCGTAGGATTCAATGTTGCCGCGGTCGTCGGTCACCACCAGCGTGACGCTGTAGTTGCCGTCGTCGCTGTAAGCGTAGCTAGGCGTCGGCTCGGTGCTGGTGCTGCCGTCGCCGAAGTCCCAGGCGTAGCTGTAAGGCGCGAAACCGCCGGAGATGGTGGGGATGAAGCGGATGTCTTGACCTTCCTTGGCGTTACGGGTGTCGGCGCTGAACTCGACGCCGAGCTTGGACTGCTCCAGGTCCACCGCGATGTAGGACATGGCGGCACTCTGCTCCAGGTACTGCATGCGTCCCTGGGTGCGCTCGATTTCGTCCCGCGTCTTGACCAGCTCGCGCTGGACTTCCAGTATCTCGCTGACGTCCCCGGCCTGCTTCATCAGTTCCAGCAGCTGGGCCTCGCTGGCCTCCAGATTGCGCAGCTTGGCCTCCAGGTCGACGTACTCTTCGGTCACGTCCTCGCCGGAGGTGCTCTCCGACCTCACCTCCACCGCCAGGTTGGCCAGGTCGCTCATGGCCGGCTCAAAGTAGGCCACTTCCACCCTTATGGCGATGTTGCCCATCATCCGGTCGCGGTTCTGCCAGCTGTTGGAGACGACCACGTAGCCATTATAAGTGGCGGCGATAGCGGTAATCTGCTCGATGGCCGCGGCGACATCCTCCACCACCAGTACCATTCTGCCGGTGCGGATGATGAGGCGGTCGGCGGACACCAGCTCGTCGGAGCTTGTGTAGACCACCGGCGGCGCCGTTTCCGCCTGCGACCCGGCCGGGGCCAGGGTAATCGCCGGGGCCGGCGACTGAACGATGATCCCCTCCGATACGACGGGCGGCAGTATTGATGTTGCCGGTGCGATTGTATACCCGGCACCGGTGTCTTTCGGGGGCTCTCCCCGGGCGCAGGCCACCGTCCCCGCCACGATGAAGATTACCAGTAATGCTAAAATTATCTTTTTCATAACAACCTCCCTGTCCGGTCAGCGTTCTGCATACTATAACGCCGCCAAGACAAAAAGGTTTCCCCTGATGCTATAATTTTTCGTGTTTTTTCTTTATCCGGGGAAGGCTGGATTCCCACTTTCGTGGGAATGACATTAGGGGGTGAAGGCGGGGAGATTACGGGCTAAGCCGAGGATGTAACAGGGTGGTCTGGGTGGGAATAGATAACAAACGAGGGGCGGCAGGGCGGCCTAGTTATTACTCTCGTAGCAGCGTATCCGCCGCATGCGCAGGATGATAAAGACCTCCTGCCCCACCGCCAGGCTCATCTCCCCGAAGATGTAGGAGGGTATCTCGGCCATGAGGGCAGTGGCGCCGGTCTCAATCCAGATGCGCACCGTGTTACCGGCGCGCGTGATGGCGGTAATCTTGCCCTCGAAGCCGTTGACGCTCAGCCCCGGCGGGCGCGTCTCGGAGACGTAGATATGGCGCGGCAGGATGGCCACCTTGCGGATGGCGCCGCCCTCGTGGGGGACGGTCAGCTTGAGGTCGCCGCAGCCGACCTCCATCAGCCCCTGTCCCAGCTCGCGGCAGTAATCGCAGTTGAGGATATTGGGCGCCCCGATGAAATCGGCCACGGCCTCCCCCTCCGGGGAGAAAAGCATCTCCTCCGGCCCGGCCACCTGCGCCACCCGCCCGTCCTGGACGACGGCCACGCGGTCGGCCATCTCCAGGGCCTCCATGAGGTCGTGGGTGATGTGGATGGTGGTCAGACCCAGCTCGCGGTGGATACGTTTCAGCTCCAGCCGCAGGTAGCGGGCGGTGCGCAGGTCGAGGGCGCCCAGCGGCTCGTCGAGGAGGAGGACGCGCGGCGAGGGGGCCAGGGCCCGCGCCAGGGCGACGCGCTGTTTCTCGCCGCCGCTCAGGGTGCGCGTCGGGCGCTCCAGCAGGTGAGACACCCCCACCAGGGTGGCCAGCTGGTTGACCCGCGCTACGATTGCCTCGCGGTTACGGCGTACCGGCCCCAGCCCGAAGGCGATGTTACGCCGCACGTTGAGGAAGGGGAAGAGCACGTAGTCCTGGGGGACGTAGCCCAGATTTCTTTCTTCCGGCGTGAGGCGGGTAACGTCTTTACCGTCCTGACAGATACGCCCCTGCCGGATGCGGTGCAGCCCCGCCAGGCACTCCAGCAGCACCGTCTTGCCCGCCCCGGTCGGCCCCAGGACGACGAAGTATTCCCCGTCGTTAATCGTCAGGCTGACGTCCTGGAGATGAAAGTCCCCCAGCCGCAGGGAGAGGTCTTGGACTTCAATCATAGCTGGTACCTGCGTCCGATAATCTTGCGGATGACCAAAAGCGCCGCCACGGCGATAATCACCAGCACGAAAATCACGGCGATGGCCTTGCTCACGTCGGCGCTGGCCAGGCTGAGGAAGATGGCGGTGGGCAGCGTTTCTGTTTTCATGGCGGTGGCCCCGGCCAGCGTCACCGTCGCCCCGAACTCGCCGACGGCCCGCGCCCAGGTGAGGATGGCGGCGGCAATCAGGCCGTCGCGCGCCAGCGGCAGGCTCACCCGGAAGAACGCCTCCGGCTTGGAGCAGCCCAGCGTGCGGGCCACCTGCTCGTAGCGCGGGTCGATGCCGTCGAAGGTGGACTTGAGGAGCCGGATGGCCAGGGCGCTGATGACGGTAAACTGCGCCAGGACGATGCCCGGCACGGAAAAGACGAACTTGACGATATTGTCGTCGATGCCAGCCCCCAGCGGCGTGTTGAAAAAGACCAGCAGCGCCGCCCCCAGGGCCACCGGCGAGATGACGATGGGCAGGTCCAGCAGGCTATCGACGATATCCTTACCGGGGAAGCTGGTGCGGGAAATGGCGTAGGCCACCGGGATGGCGATGAGGATAGATATAACCGCCGAGATGGTGGCGGTGATGACGCTGAGGCGGATGGCGAAGAGTATCTCCTCGGAGAAAAGGGCCGAGATAAACGTGTCCCACTGGGTATAGGCCAGCATGGAGACGACAATGCCAGTGAAGAAGAGCCCCAGCAGCACCAGGGCGCTGATGGTGGCCCCGCGGAAGGCCCGCTCCCCGCCGACACCTCTTAAGAACCTGAACATCTTATTAAGTAAATCCCCTTGCTAACCGCTAGTTCACCAGCGGCCGGTAGCTTTCCGGCAGCTGGTACTCCCCGCCGATTTCGGCCCCTGGCGCGTACTCGCGGGCGGCCGCCTCGGTGGCCAGGTAGCCCAACCTGGCGAATATCGCCTGCCCTTCCTCCGAGACCAGAAAGCCCAGAAACTTGCCGGCGCTCTCTTTATCCTGGCTATAAGTAGAAATCGCCCCGGGAATGTAGGCCAGCCGCGGCAGCTCATCCGGCTTAAGGTAGACCGCCGTGATGTTATCGTGCCAGCTGGCGAAGACGCGCCAGCCGATGATGGCGTCCACCGCTTTGAGGGCCACCAGCGTGGCCGTCTTAGAGCAGCTCTCGGCATAGGTGACAATATTGGGGGCGATGGCATCAAGGAGCCCATTGTATTCCATAATCTCGTAGGCGTAGAGGCCGACGCAGACCGACTGCGGGTCGCCGATGCCCACCGCGATGCCGGGGCGCGCCAAATCGGCCAGCGACTGGATTTTCTTGGGATTGCCTTCCGGGACGAGTATCGCCGGCACCAGGTAGGCGATGATTTTTATCGTGGCCGGGTCAACCACGCCGTCCCGCTGAGCCAGGGCCAGGTAGTCCGGCGAGCCGGGGATGTAGAGGTCGCCGCTCTTGGCCAGCTCCATCTGGGAGAGCACCGTCCCCGAGCCGCCGAAATTGAGGTAAACGGTGATGCCCGTCGTTTCCTTAAAGGCGGCGGCGGCCTCCTCCATGGCCGGCTGGCTGGCCGAGCCGCAGAAGGCGGTTATGGCGGCCGTCTTGGCACCGCCGCACCCCCAGGCCGCCGTCACCAGCGTCCCGACGAGCAGGATTACCTCGGCGATGCGTTTGATGGCTTTCCCTCCCGACGCGATGGCTCACCGTACCCGCGATGAAACCACCAGCGCTGTATTATTATGAATATAACGTTGGGAAAAAAATATATTATTCTTTGGCCAGGGTCCGGCGCACGCTGGCGCGCTTTGCCTTGTACTCCCGCACAATCTGGCGCCCCGCCTCGGTGAGACGGGCATAGCCACCCCGCGCCCCGCCGGTGGACTTCACCACCAGCGGTTTCCCCGCCAGGCGGTTCATCGCCTCCACCCAGAGCCAGGCGTTGCGGTAGGCCAGGTGCATCGAGCGGGCCGCCGCCGAAATTGAGCCTAGCTCATCGATGCGCTCCAGCAGCGTCGCCCTACCCCAGCCCATGAAGAGCTTGCCGTCCTTCTCCAGCCAGACCTTGGAGCGCACCACTACCCCCACCTCCGGCTCCTTCCCGGAGCGCGAGCCGTGCTTGACGCCAAAATCCGGCACCTTGGCTTCGCTCATGTCTCTCTCCGTCGGGCGAATAGGCAACCTCTATATTATCAACAATATAACGTGATGTCAAACGCTTGGGCAGGGTGGAGAAACTTGTGGGCTAAGCAGTTGACGATACGGGGCGGCTTGGGTGGGAATAGATATCTCCGAGGGGGCGGCGGGGACTTACATGATAATCCCCTATTCCTTAACCGCCTGTATTTCCTCTTTCTGCCGGTACGGCGGAACCCCCTTGAGGAAAAAGTTGACCACCAGCGCCAGCAGCGTTATCCCCAGAAACACCATAAAGACCTGCGTCAATGCCGCGTTGAGGGACTCGCGCAGCGTCGTTATCGTCGTTTCAAAAAGGGCCTCACCCTGAGGCCCCAGGCCCAGGAACATATTCTGCAACGCCTCCTGCGACTCCGGGTTGACCAGCGCCTGGGGATTATCTACGATGCTCGTCAGCTCCGCCATCGGCACCGCGTTGGTCACCTCCGCCGGCAGGCTGCTGAAAAACACCGACGCGAAGCGGTTGTTGAGGATGGAGCCGACGATGGCCAGCCCGAAGACGCCTCCCAGCGGTCGCAGCAGTGTTATCAGCGAGGTGGCCGTCCCCATGACGGCGTAAGGGACGGTATTCTGCACGGCGATGGTATGGATGGGCATGATATTGCCGTTGCCGAACCCGGCAATCGAGATATAGACGGCGGCCATGACGAAGGTCGTCTGGGGCGTCATCCCGGCCAGGAGGAAGAAACCCACCGCGGCCAGCCCGAACCCGATGGCGGCCTGGAGACGGTAATGCCCCCCGGTGCGGGAGAGAAACTGCCCGGCGATAAACGAGCCGAAGGCCATGCTCAGCATCATCGGCGTCATGAACAGGCCGCTCTTGGTGGGCAGCGCCCCCAGCACCCCCTGGAAAAAGAGCGGGATAAAGGTTATCACCGAAAAGAAGGCCGAGCCCTGGAGAAAGGCGACGATGGCCGAAACGGTGACCACTCTCGTCCGGAACAAGGCGATGGGAATGACCGGCTCGATGGCACGGCGCTCGATGAAAACGAAGGCCGCCAGCATGATGGCGCTGAAAACGAAAAGACCGATAATCAGCGGCGAGTTCCAGGCGTAATCCACGCCTCCCCAGTTGAGGGCGAGAATCAGCGGCACGATGCCGAGGGCCATGGCGGCCGCGCCCGTGTAGTCGACCCGATGTTTGGCACGCGCCGCACGGAAATGGGGGAACATGAAGATAAAGAGCAAGATAATGATTATCCCGACGGGCACGGTGACGAAAAAGCACCAGCGCCAGCCCAGGCCTTCGGTAATAATTCCCCCCAGGGTCGGCCCGATAACCGTCGAGACGCCGAAGACCCCGGCCATCATCCCGCTGTACTTGCCGCGCTCCTCCGGAGGGAAAAGGTCGGCGATGACGATAAACCCGAGGGCGCTCATCCCCCCGAAGCCGAACCCCTGGACGACACGGAACATGATAAGCTGGGTCATCGACTGGCTCAGCCCGCTGAGGAACGACCCGACCACGAAGAATCCCATGCCGGCCACGAAGAGCCACTTGCGGCCGTACATATCGGAGAGCTTGCCGGCCAGCGGCAGCGATACTGTCTCGGCGATGATATAGGCGGTAAAGACCCAGGTGTACTGGCTGAACCCGCCCAGGTCGGTAATGATGCGGGGCATGGCCGTGGCCGTGATGGTCATGAAGATAGAGCCCAGCAGCATCGAGAGCATGGTGCCGGCCATGGCGGCGACCACCTGCTTCCTAGGCAGGCCACTCTGGTAGGAAGGCGATTCGGTAATCGACAAGGTTTCTCCTGTTATGTCTGGGGCAGCTTGGAGAGGATGTCTCCCAGCTTGCGCAGCGAGGTAGACAGCTCCTTCAGCTCGGCGTCGGTGAGGCAGGCAAACTTCTCCCGGATGCCGCTCTTGATGACGCCGTCCAGCTCCTCGATGATGCGGCGGCCCTTATCGGTCAGGGCGATGTTGGTCGTGCGCCGGTCGGCGGCGTCCACCTGCCGCACGGCGATACCCAGCTTCTCCAGCCGGTCGATGAGGGGCGTCATCTGCGGCTTGGGTATCTGCAGGCGCTGCCCTATCTCGGCGATGTGCCGGGTGCCCTCCTCCTTGAGGGCCAGCATCACCTCCAGGTGCGGCAGGGTGATATCCTCTTCAATCTGGGCGAAGGCCGTCCGCACCACCTTGCGCTGCATGTTGCGGCGGATGAGCGGCGTGATGGAAAGCAGCCCGCTGACGACGTCATCCAGAATATCGCTGTTCATACACGGATAATATTATGGAAATTTGATTAACAAGTTGAATAGTTAACTATATGAACTATTATACCTTCTCCCCCACCGCCCTGTCAAGCACGGCCCCGGCCGGATGGACCGGCCCGGCGCGGTTTGACATCAAGTTTGGTATTAAGGTAAACTATTATGGCGTAATTTTGTGGGGAAATCGTGCCCGGATTATTACGCCAGCGAACAGAGGGGACCGGGCTTTCTTGACATTAATGCCTCCATTTCTCGCCAGCACCGATGCGTTCCTGCGCTACGTGTCCCCGCCGGCTAGAAAGGCAACCGGATTCATCGGGATATCGAAGCTGTAGGGTAAAATGGGACTGCTCAAAGCACGCCGCAAGGCATTTTCGCTCTTTCCGGGGCTCCGGCCTTTGCCGCAGCCCATCTACGGCTTCGACAGCAGCTGAGCCGCCTCACGACCCACCCGCCCGCGCTGCCGCTTCCCACCCCATGCCCCCGCGTGCCATCAAGGGCGGGACGGGTCAACGGATAAAGCCTGCTAAATAACGCGAAACGGAGGAAAAATTAATGGCTTACCCCAAGTTCAAATCCATTCTCCTGGAGAAGGACAAGGAATACCCCAAGGTTACCTACCTCACCCTGAACCGGCCGGATAAGAACAACTGCATCTCCATCGGCGAGGAGTACATGACCGGCGATATCAAGCGGGCCATGTGGGAAATCAACCACGACGACGACTGCAACGTGGTCATCTTCCGGGGCGCCGGCCGCAACTTCTGCGCCGGATTCGACCTCTCCATGGTCTACCGCGTCTACGGCGGGGCCAAGGGCGTCAAGCCCTCGCAGCGCATCCGCCTCCAGACCGACCAGGACCAGCTCTACGGCTTCCCGCAGGCCATCCTGGACTGCAACAAGGTCGTCATGGTGCAGGTGCACGGCTGGGCCATCGAGGCCGGGCTCTACATCACCAAGGCCGCCGACGTCGTCGTCTGCGCCGATAACGCCAAGTTCTCCCAGATGGGCCAGCGGCTCGCCTTCGGCGGTCTGCCCACCCTGCCCATCGAGCTGGTGATGGGCCACACCAAGAAGGTCGAGGAAATCCTCCTCACCGGCCGCACTATCAGCGGCCAGGAGGCCGAAGAGGCCGGCTACGTCACCAAGTCCGTCCCCGAGGAAGACCTGGAGAGCGAAGTCCACAACCTGGCCGCCGCCATCTCCCTGCTGCCGCGCGACTGCGTCGTCATGGGCAAGTTCGCCCGCCGCCACATGCTCGACCGGCTGGGCCTGACCAACCTCAAGGAGGTCATCCTCTACCACACCTTCTCCACCAACCTCAAGTACAGCGAGGACGAGCGGGAACTGATGTTCATCCGCGACCGCGAGAGCATGGGCGAGCGCGAGGCCTTCCACAAGATGCACGAGAAGTACGAGGAGCGCCTCAATCGCACCAAGTACTTCCGCAGCTACCGCCCCGAAAAGAAGAAGTAAGGCCCCGCCGCTGCCCGATAAGGAGTGAAGACAATGGCAAAGTATCCCGAGTTTGAAAAAGACGACTATTTTAAGATAGACGTCGAATGCCACCTCAGCGGCGAGGCGAACAAGAAATACTTTAACTACTTCCCCGAATACAAGAAGTGGGTCTACGGGACGGCGGAAACCGCCCGCGCTTTCAACGCCGTTCCCCACCATGTTACCAAAGACTGGAAAGAACCGCCGGTAACCAAGGCCGAAAAATCAGATATGCCCGAAGAAGACAAGCTGATTGTCTACCTGGACCGCTACGGCGTGGACATGGCCTGCCTCCTCCCCGAATCGATGATGGACACCACCGGCTATACCACCAAGTGGTCGACCAACTGCTATCTGCTGGCCGCCGCGGAAATGTACCCGGACCGGCTGGTCGTCCAGCCCAACGTGTGCCCGTTCATCAAGCGTGGCATGAAGGACGTGCTCTGGGAGCTGGACTACCTGGC
>DAOULO010000039.1:0-11565 GCA_034420195.1 Dehalococcoidales bacterium | reverse complement strand
ACCGTGACCGCCATCGAGAACATCGCCCTGTGGCACGAGCGCGATATCAGCCACTCCTCCAACGAGCGCATTATCCTGCCGGACAGCTGCCTGGCGCTGGACTACATCCTGGCCATTTTCACCTCGGTGATACGCCGGCTCACCGTTTTCCCGACCCGGATGAAACGGAACCTAGAGCTTACCCACGGGCTGGTGTTCTCGCAGCGGGTCATGCTGGCCCTCATCGAGACGGGCCTGAGCCGCCAGGACGCCTACAAGATGGTGCAGCGTAACGCCATGAAGAGCTGGAAAGGCGGCCGCAGCTTCCTCAAGCTGCTCCAGGCCGATAGCGAGGTCGCCGCCGCCATCGCCCTGCCTGACCTTGCGAGAATCTTCGACTACCAGCACTATTTACAGCACGTGGACGACATCTTCCAGCGGCTGGGGCTCACCAAGTCCCAGTGGCAGGGTAGCCTGCCCGATACCATCGAGCTGGGGCCGATGTCAATATGAATCCGGAATAAAAAAGGTTGATGCCTTATGGATAATACCGAGCCACCACCGGTACTGATGGAGACCGACCTGCCCCTGCCCGTCTTTATCAAGGGCAAGGTGCGCGATACCTACGACCTGGGCAGCCACCTGCTCATTGTCACCACCGACCGCATCTCCGCCTTCGACGTGGTGCTCCCCCAGGGCATCCCGCTCAAGGGGCACGTCCTCAGCCGCCTCTCCGCGTTCTGGTTCCGCCGCACCACCGAGATTATCCCCAACCACATGACCGAGGCCGTCGACGACGTGCATTGCCTGGACTCCTACGTCCCCGCCGAGAGCCGCTTCCCGTGCCCCATCTACCTGCGGGGACGCGCCATGATTGTCAAGAAGGTCAAGCGTATCCCGGTGGAGTGCGTCGTCCGCGGCTACATCGCCGGCTCGGCCTGGGAGGAATACCGCGAAAAGGGCACCGTCTCGGGCCGGAAAATGCCCGGGGGACTCAAGGAAAGCCAGGCGCTTGAGGAGCCCATCTTCACCCCCACTACCAAGGCCGAGGTGGGCCACGACGAGCCCATCAGCATGGAAGAAATCGTCAAGATTATCGGGCCCGAAATGGCCAAGGAGATGGAAGCAAAGAGCCTGGCCCTCTATAGCTACGCCTGCGAGTACGCCCGGGGCCAGGGCATCATCATCGCCGATACCAAGTTCGAGTTCGGCATCGAGAACGGGCAGCTGATACTCATCGACGAGCTGCTCACCCCCGACTCGTCGCGCTTCTGGGATAGCAACATCTACAAGGTGGGCAAGTCCCAGCCGAGCCTGGATAAGCAGCCCGTCCGCGACTGGCTGGCCGCCTCCGGCTGGGACAAACAGCCGCCCGCCCCCGATATCCCCGACGACGTGGTGGCGGCCACCTCCCAGCGCTACCTGGAAGCCTACGAAAAGCTCACCGGGCGGCAGCTGGCCCTGCTGGAATAAAGGCTCAGCCCTCCAGAAAGCCCTTGGTGCTGGGCACTTCCCCGCTCAGACGTTCATCGACGCGGGTGGCCGCGTCCAGCGCCCGCCCCAGCGCCTTGAAAAGCGCCTCGGCCTTGTGATGGTCGTTGCGGCCATCGATAATGCGGGCGTGCAGGTTGAGCCGGGCCTCTTGAGCAAAGCTCTCCAGAAAGTGCCGGACAAGGTCGGCGGGCAGACCGGGCAGGTCGTTGCCGCTTAAGGGCAAATCGAGTACGGCGTAGCCCCGCCCCCCGATATCCACCGCCGCGAAGACCAGCGCCTCGTCCATGGGCACGGTACGGTCGGCCATACGCACGATACCGCGCCGCTCCCCCAGGGCCTTGAGGAACGCCTGCCCCAGGCAGATGGCCACGTCCTCGGCGACATGGTGGACATCGTCGCCGGTGGCCTTGATTGTTAGGTCAAAAAGGCCGTGTTTGGCGAAGGCGCTCAAGAGATGGTCAAAGATGGGCGTGCCCGTATTGATTTGACACTGCCCGCGCCCGTCGATGTCCAGCGTGATGTTAATATCCGTCTCGGCGGTATTACGGGTGAGGCTGGCCTTTCGTCCGGTTATCGTCGGCGCTTCACCGGCGGCCAGCAGCCGCATCGCCCCCTTTAAGAACGTACCCCCCACCGGAATCTTGCCGGTACGCGTGCGCTGGTAGAGCGGGCGGCTACAGCCGATTCTGGCGGCCATCTCACTGTCGGAGTAGCCGCCCTCATCCTGGAGCCTTATTATCAGCTGGAGCACATCTTCAACCTGGGTCATTTTCAATCTCCCATTACCAAGAAGGATTCTTGATTAACCCTAACTGTTAACTATTATAACATATAAATGTCGTTTGTCAAGAGGTAGGTGTTAATATTTTAACAATAAGATGAGTGGGGGGCTAACTCCCCTCAACTCCTCCCCTCTCGTTGTTATCTATTCCCACCCTAGCCACCCTCGGCACATCGGTGGCTTATCCCTTAGTATTTAGGGGTGTGGGGAGCAATAACCATGACAGAGTGACCACGAATGATACGGGGGGCGGGGCGGAGTAAAAACCCACCCCCTATCTACGGCTTAATCTCGTGCAGGGCCTTCATCAAAGCGTCGGTATGCTCCGGCCTGCCCACGCTGATACGGATGGCGTTCTTCAGCAGCGGGTTATCAAAGTAGCGCACCAGGATACCCTTACGCTGCAGCTTCTGGTGTAACTCGCCGGCGTCGCCCTTAAGTACGGCGCAATAGATGAAATTGGCCTGCGAGGGGTAGGGTCTGAGCCAGGCTATCCCCGTAAGCTCTTTAAAGAGCCGCGACCGCTCTTTGATGATGGCCTCCACCTTGGATTGCAGGTATTTCAGGTCGGCCAGTGACTCGCGCACGGCCACCTCGGCGGCCACGCTGACGTTATGGGGTATCTTTATCGCCATAAGGTATTCCGCGATACGCGGCGGGAAGACGCCGTAGCCCACCCGCAGGCCGGCCAGACCCGCCCACTTGCTGAAAGAGCGCAGCACCATCAGGTTGGGGTACTTTTCTGTCAGCGGCACCACCGTTTCCCCGTAGAACTCGTAGTAGGCCTCGTCAACAACGACAGGAAGGCCGGTAGCGACGATTTCCAGGATGTCGCCGCGCGGCACGATATTGCCGGTGGGGTTATTAGGGGTGGCCAGGAATATCAGCTTGGTCTTCGGGCCGATAGCCTTTTTAACAGCCTTAACAGCTACGTTGAAATTATCATCGCGCGGGACGTTGACCACCGTGCCCCCAACTATCTCGGTACTAAAACGATAAATATCGAAGGTGGGCACGCAGTTGATCACCTCGTCGCCGGGGCCAACGAACAGCCGCACGATGAGGTCGATGAGGGTATTGGAGCCGTGGCCGGCCACGATACGCTCTACCGGCGCCCCAACGTAGCCCGAAAGGAGCGTGCGCAGCCGCACCTGCCCGTCGTCGGGGTAGATGTGCAGGTTCTTGGCTGCCGCCAGGGCCTTCGCCACGCGCGGCGAGCAGCCGTAGGGGTTCTCGTTGGCGTTGAGCTTGACGATGCCCTCCGGCTTCACATCCACCTTACCGGCCAGGACGTCCGGCGAGGTCGAGGCGCGGTAGCCACTGAAGCTCACCAGGTGCGGTCGGATAAATTTCTCGATGCCTTCGGCCATGTTACTTCCTCCCGCCCTTGAGCCGCCTTTCGGCGGCCCGCGCGTGGGCCTCCAGCCCCTCGGCCCGGGCGATGCGCGCGGCGGCCTCGCTCAGCCTGGCGACGTCTTTCTCATCGTACTTGACCAAAGTGATGAGCTTGACGAAATCAAGGATGTTGAGCGGCGAGCCGAACCGCGCTGTCCCTTCGGTGGGCAGGACGTGGCTGGGCCCGGCCACGTAATCGACGAGCACCTCGACGGCGTCCTCCCCGACGAAGAGGCAGCCGGTGTTCTTCACCTTAGCCACGTAGTCGGCGGCATTGGCCACGACCAAGCAGAGGTGCTCCGGGGCGTAGAGGTTGGCCAGTTCTATCGCCTCGTCAACGCTATTGAGGACGGCTATCATCCCCCGCTTCTCCAGCGAGGCGGCGGCAGTATCGTGGCGGGGCAAATCCCCCAGTTGCCGCGCTATTTCCCCGGCCACGGCCTCGGCCAGCTCCCGCGAGGTGGTCAGCAGAATGGCGGTGGCCAGCGGGTCGTGCTCGGCCTGGGCGAGCAGGTCGGCGGCGAGGTACTCCGGGCTGGCCGTTCCGTCGGCGATGATGACGACCTCACTGGGGCCGTAGAGCCCGTCGATACCCACCGTCCCGTAGAGGAGCTTCTTGGCCAGCAGGACGTAGCGGTTGCCCGGCCCGCAGATTTTATCAGCGCGAGGTACGGTCTCCGTCCCGCAGGCCAGGGCGGCGATAGCCTGCGCCCCGCCGATGGCAAAGACCCGGTCAACTCCAGCGATTGATGCCGCCGCCAGTGTCAGCGGCGGGACGGTACCCGTTTTATCCGGCGGCGTCGCCACGACGACCTCCCCAATCCCGGCCACCCGGGCCGGTACGGCCGTCATCAGCAGCGTGGAGGGGTAGGCCGCCGTACCGCCAGGGACGTACACCCCTACCCTTTCCAGCGGGCGTATCAGCCAGCCGAGGCTACTATCTGTTTGGTCATGTAACAGCTTCTTTTTCTGCACCTCGTGGTAGGCGGCGATGCGCTCCGCCGCCAGTCTGAGGGCCGCCAGCAAATCGGCGTCGATTTTCTTCGCCGCCCGTTTGATGGCCTCCTTGGGCACCTCCAGAGCCTTCAGTTTGACGCCGTCGAACTTCTCGGTCAGTTCGTAGAGGGCGGCATCACCGCGCTGGCGTACCTCGGCGATAATCCCCCGCACGGCCTTCTCGCGCTCTGGGTCGTCGAGGCCCGCCGCGACCTGCCGTGTAAGGGCTTCTCGGGCCGCCGCATACCCTTCGATAATCTTCATCCGACTGCCTCCACGGCTGACTTGAGCTTGTTCACGATAAACTCCATACGCTTCTTCTTGGCGGCATCGGCCAGCGCCCCGTCGTTGCCGATGAGGCAGGCCGTCGATTCAAAAAGCGTATCGATAATCTTGAGGTTGTGCCGGGCAATGGTGCGCCCCGTCTCGGTGTTCTCGATGAGCAGGTCGGCGTCCTCCGGCAGGAAGCCCTCGGTGGCGCCCCAGGTAGGAATAATGTGGTAGCGGCCCAGGTGGTTATCGCGGGCGTACTTATCGGCCAGATTGACGTACTCACTGGCGACGCGCAGCGTCTCTCCCCTTTGGGCGATATAATCGCGCAGCCCGACGATATCGTCGGCGGGGATTTCCTTACTGACCACGGCCACCAGCCGCACGCGGCGCAGCTTGAGGTCGAGCACCTCGCTGACGGGGCTGGCGGGGAACTGGCTGCGGTGGTCAGTCAGCCAGTCGCGGCCGGTCACGGCCAGGTCGAAGTTGCCGTTGGCCACCTGCAAGGGCATGTCCTGGGGGCGGATGACCTTGACCGTCACCCCCGCGATGGCGATGCCGGGACGGCGGTTGCCCGTCGCCGAGGGATAATCATCCAACCTGATGCCCGCCCTGTTAAGTAAATTAACCGTCTGCTGCTGCTGGTGCCCGTCGGGCAGGGCCAGCCGCACGGTATCGGGGCTGACTTTAACTGAGATACGGCCTCTGCCTTCACTCACCGGAGACGGCGCCACGCCGGTGGTTGTCTTCTCGCCGCTGGTAGCCGCACGGAGGGATGTTATAATTTTATCAAGGTCTTTAGTCGCGCGGCTGGCCCGGTTGGCGATGAGCCAGGCGCTGTAGTCCAGGACGCGCTCCAGCGGCCGGAGACCGGCGCCGCTGATGTAGCCCTCCCCGGCGGGGAGGAGCACCAGCTCGGCGTTTTCCGGCGGGTAGACCTCGGCGGCACCCCAGACCGGAAAGACGCTGAAGCGGCTGAGGCGGTTTTTCAGGGCGTAGGCCTCGGCCAAGTTGGGATACTCGCTGGCGATGCGCACCGGCGCGCCGTTGGCGCGCACATCCGGTGGCGTGACCGCCGCCGTATAGAGCGAGCCCTGCCCGTAACCCAGGTCGGCCACTTTGACGATATCGCTGCTGGGGTATTTCGCCAGCAGTTCCTCCACCCAGTCCCGGCAGCAGATGCCCAGGTCGTAGTTACCCATGGCAATCTGGATGGGGATATCCTTCTCGTGGAAGACGCGGATGAGGATGTCCGGGAATTTCTGCGATTTGGGACGGTAGAAGCCAATGGAGGCGTTGTACTCGTCCAGCCCCCACCCGGCCTTCTGGAGACGGGCGGCGGTCTTGCGCAGCAGACGCCCCTTGGGCAGGGCCAGCTTAACGGCCACCTTTCCCCTCCAGTACCTTCAGAACCCCGGCGACGTCGGGCGCCTCCCGGCGCGACCCGGCTTTACTAGTAATAACGAACATCGGCGCTTTGTCCCTTACCTCGATAGCCCAGTCAACACCCCGGGACTTGCCGCTTAAATCGAGCGTTACGATGTAGCCCCGGTCCCGCAGAGCGGCACCGAGCCTGAAGGCGTCCTTGATAACCCCCGACCTAATGCTCACCAGCACCCGCGGGGCGCTGGCCGGGGCAACGGCCTCCGGCTTGACCAGCCTCATCAGGGTGTCCGTATAGAGGGCGAAACCGGCGGCAGGCACGTCGCCACCCCCCATGGCCGGTATCAGGGCGTCGTAGCGACCGCCGCCACCCACCTTCTCGCCGCCGCTGTAGAGCTGGAAAATAACGCCGGTATAGTATTCAAAACCCGCCCCGGAGGCGATGTCTATCTTGCAGGCGCAGCCCATGTCATCGAGGACGGCCACCGTGGCCAGAAAATCGTCCAGGCAGGAGGCCAGGTCGGGCATCTCGCGGACGAGGACGGCCCCCTGGCGGCGCAGGAAGCCCGGCGACTTGCCTTTCGTCCCCAGCAGCGGCCGGATGGCCCGGCCCAGACCCGGCGAGTCCCGACTGACTTGCGCCAGTAAACCGGCGTCGCCGTCGAGGATGCGGTCGAAGGTGCGATGCTGCTCCTCGGGGCTGAGGCCCAGCTTTTCCAGCAGGGCCCGGACGAGGCCGGCGTGCGAGAGCCGTACCTCGGCGTCCTTCAGGCCCAGCCGGCGGAGTGTCTCCAGGGAAAGGGCCACCAGCTCGGCATCGGCCACCGCCGAGCCGGCCCCGATAAGCTCCACACCGCACTGCCAGTGCTCGCGCGTCCGCTCCGGGGACTCCTCGAAGATGAAGATATTGGTGGCGTAGAAAAGGCGGGCGATGCCCCTGTCCTTGAGGCTCTCGGCGTAGAGGCGCGCCACCGGGATGGTGCCGTCGGGGCGCAGCACCACCCTCTCGCCGCTCCAGCCGTCCCAGTCAAGGAATGAGTAGACCTTGCCGAGGCGGCCCGGCGTGAGCGTCCCCGCCGAGGTGAAGAGGTGCAGGTACTCGATGGTGGGCGTCCTTACCTCGCGGTAGCCCCACCCCAGGAAACACTGGCGGCAGATGTCTTCCACCCCCCGGAAGACCGGCATCTCCTCCGGGGAGAGGTCACGCATCCCCTTGGCTCGCTGGACTTTCAAGATAACCTCATCGTTGTCATCAGGATACTACTAATTTACAATAAATGGCGCCGCTATTCAATCGCAGGTTGAGTTTCCAGATTGCATTAAAACTGTTGTACAATTATAATGAAAAGACTTTGCGGGTTTGGCTATGGTTAAAATCAGGCGCATAACACTGGGGGTGGTCCTGCTGTTGCTGGCCCTGTCGCTGGGCTCCAGCGCGCAGGCGCAGGCGACCCACGTGGACGTGATTACCATCGACGGGACGATTAACCCGGTGCTCACCGGCTACGTGGAGCGGGCCGTCGAGCAGGCCGAGGATACCGGCGCCGAGGCGCTCGTCATCCAGCTGGACACGCCCGGCGGTCTGGACGACGCCATGCGCGATATCATCAAGCTCATCGTCAACTCACGCGTGCCGGTGGTCGTCTACGTCTCCCCGTCCGGGGCGCGGGCGGCCTCGGCGGGGCTTTACATCCTGCAATCGTCCCACGTGGCCGCCATGGCCACCAATACCGCCACCGGCGCCGCCACGCCCATCTCGCTGGGTGAGGAAGGCGAGCAGCAGATGTCCGACGAGCTCAAGGCCAAGGTAATTAACGACGCCGCCGCCTATATCCGCAGCCTGGCCGAGTCCCACGGGCGCAACGCCGACTGGGCGGAGCGGGCGGTGCGCGAGGGCGTCTCCGTCTCGGAGCGGGAGGCCCTGGAGATGAACGTGGTCGACGTGGTCGCCCCCGACCTGCCGACCCTCCTCGTAGCCATTGACGGGAGGGAGGTAACCCTGCTCAACGACATCACGGTGACGCTGCACACCGCCGGCGCTGCCACCAATGACATCCCGATGGGGGCCGTGACCGGCTTCCTCTACGCCATCGCCGATCCCAATATCGCCTATATCCTGCTCAGCATCGCCACGCTGGGCATCATGGCCGAAATATTTAATCCTGGCCTCATTTTCCCGGGGGTGGTGGGGGGCATCTGCCTGCTGCTGGCCTTCTTCTCGCTGGGGATGCTGCCGGTCAACTACGCCGGCATCCTCCTCATCGTGCTGGCGGTGGGGCTCTTCGTCGGGGAGGTACTGACGACCAGCTTCGGCATCTTCACCGCCGGGGGCATCGTAGCCCTGGTCATCGGCTCGCTCATCCTCTTCCAAGGGGCGTCCCCCGTCTTTAAGATAAGCCCCTGGCTCATCGCCATCGTTACTATCCTCATCGCCGGAGGGCTCACCTTTATTATCCAGCGCGCCGTGTCGACCCACCGCAAGCAGGCGCGCACCGGCCGCGAGGAGCTCATCGGCAAGACGGCCCTGGTCAAGGTGGCCCTCAAGCCGGAGGGCACGGTATTCTTCAAGGGCGAGCGCTGGACGGCCGTCCTCGACGGCGGCGAGGCCAAGCCGGGCGAAGAGGTGGTCATCGCCAGCATCGATGGGCTGGTGCTGCACGTCACCAAAAAATGATAGCAAAGGAGGGGCTGACCTGATATGCCTGTCTGGCTGATTGTCGTTATCGTCATTATCGTCGTCGTGGCCCTGTATTTCGTCATTCTCTGGTCGGTACGGGCCCACCAGCGCAAGGTAGCCGCCGGCCGGGAAGACCTCATCGGCAAGACCGCCGTGGTGGAGATTGCCCTGGAGCCCAAGGGGGTGGTGCTCGTCGAAGGCGAGCACTGGACGGCTGTAGCCGAAACCGGACGGATAGAGCCCGAGGAGGAGGTGATTATTACCAAGGTCGAAGGTCTGAAACTAACCGTGGCCAAGAAATAATAAAAAAATAATACAAAGGAGGTAGCTAAATGAGTCCTGTTGTCATTGGTATTGTTGTTGTCGTTGTCATCATCATCGTCACCATGGCCATTAAAATCGTCACGGAATACGAACGTGGCGTTATCTTCCGGCTGGGACGTCTCGTCGGCGCCAAGGGGCCGGGGCTTTTCCTCATCGTCCCCTTCATCGACCGCATGGTCAAGGTGGACCTGCGCGTGGTAACCATGGACGTGCCCTCGCAGGAGGTCATCACCAAGGATAACGTCACCGTCCGCGTCAACGCCGTGGTCTATTTCCGCGTCGTCGACCCCGAGTCCTCGGTGGTCAAGGTGCTCGACCACATCCGGGCCACCTCGCAGATATCCCAGACCACGCTGCGTAACGTCCTGGGCCAGTCCGAGCTCGACGAGCTGCTGACCCAGCGCGAGAAGCTCAACCAGATGCTCCAGAAGATTATCGACGAGCACACCGACCCCTGGGGCGTCAAGGTGAGCACCGTGGAAATCAAGGAGGTCGAGCTGGCCGAGGAGATGAAGCGCTCCATGGCGGCCCAGGCCGAGGCAGAGCGCGAGCGGCGCGCCAAGATTATCCACGCCGAGGGCGAGCTGCAGGCCTCGGAGAAGCTGGCCCAGGCAGCCGCCGTCATCGGCCGGGAGCCCTCGGCCATCCAGCTGCGTTATCTCTCCACGCTGACCGAGATTGCCAGCGAGAAGAACTCCACCATCCTCTTCCCCATCCCCATCGAGCTTTTCAAGGCCTTCGGGATTAACAAAGATAAGCAATAAGCCAAAACAACCCGTTAGTCATCCGGGAGGGGGCCAAACGCCCCCTCCCGGCGTCTCTAAACGTCCTTCTCCCCATCAGCTCCCCATTGGCCACCCGTCATAACTAGGCAGGAAAAGTCGGGCAAAGCGCCGGGTTCCGATGCTATAGTGCCACTAAAGGAGACACGGAAGCATGGACTGGTCGGAAAGATTGACCGCGGCGGTAGACTACATCGAGAACAATCTGGCGGGCGAAATCGACTTCAATAAAGCGGCCGAAAAGGCAGCCTGTTCCACGTTCCACTTCTACCGGATGTTCTTTGCTGTCAACGGTCTGACACCCGCCGAGTACGCCCGGCGAAGAAGACTCACCCTGGCAGCCATGGAACTAGCCGCCGATAATGCCAGGGTAATCGACATTGCCCTGAAGTACGGCTACGAATCGCCGGATGCTTTCACCCGGGCCTTCCGCCAGGTGCACGGCGTTAATCCCCAGGCGGCGCGTAAGCCCGGGGTAACGCTGACGGCCTTTCCGCGTATCTCCTTTTACATCGAATTAAAAGGAGGTATTGACATGGACTACAAGATTTTAGAGAAACCGGCCTTCCAGGTCGCCATTAAGGCGAGGCAATTTACCAATCTTAACGGACAAAACTTCAAGGATGCCCCGATATTCTGGCAAGAATTTATAAATTCTCCGGAGCATCCCCAAATGCTATCCATCACGGATAACAGGGCCGGTGCAATAACCGGTGGTGAGATGCTCGGAGTTTGCTACGGAATGGCTGACACCGGAGATTTTTACTATGGCATCGCCGTCGAACTCCCGGAAGGTGCCTCGTCGGGGCCGTTTGAAAAAATGGAGATTCCGGCATCAACCTGGGCGGTGTTTGATTGTACGCTCGCCAATATCCAGGACGCCTTCAAACAGATTTTTTTAGACTGGTACACGTCCACTGGCTACGAGCATCCCGGCACTCCTGACCTGGAGGTCTATCTCCCCGGCGGCTCAAGGGACGACATGAAAGTCCAGATATGGGCGCCCGTGGTGAAGAAAAAATAGCTTTTCAGTCCTTTTCCCGCAGGCTCACGTCCCCGGCGACGACTTCGAGCACGCTCCCGTCGGGGCGGCGCAGCAGTAGCGTCCCGTTCTCATTAACCGCCTCGGCGACCCCCTGGATAACACCATCGCCGGATATTATGTTAACTTTCCTCCCCAGCGTGTCCAGCCGGCCGCGCCAGGCTTTGTAGATAGACTTTCCGTCCGGCAGCATTGAATACCGCCGCTCGAACTCGGCCAGCAATCCCTCGACGAGAGCTACCCGGTTTACCTCCCTGCCCGTCTCACCCTCCAGCGAGGTGGCCGTAGCGGCAATCTCGTCAATCTCAGCGGCCCTCAGGGCGGTATTGATGCCGATGCCGACGATAGCAGAGGCCACCCGTTTGCCTTTCAGCTCGTTTTCTATCAAGATACCGCCCACCCTTTTCCGGCCGACGAGGCAATCGTTGGGCCACTTGAGGCG
>DAOULO010000038.1:0-22539 GCA_034420195.1 Dehalococcoidales bacterium | reverse complement strand
CCTCTTTGGCCCCGACGGCCCGCGCCAGCAGCACCAGCATTTTATCGCCGGGGACGAAGCGGCCCCGCTCGTCGACGGCCATCATGCGGTCGGCGTCGCCGTCGTGGGCGATGCCCAGGGCCGCGCCTGTCTCGCGCACGACCCGGCATAAATCGGCCAAATTCGCCTCGGTCGGCTCACTGGGGCGGGGGAAATTACCGTCGGGCTTACAGTATAATGGGATTACTTCGCAGCCCATTTTTCCCAGAAGCCGCGGCGTGATATGGCTGGCCGCCCCGCCGCCGGCGTCCACCACCACCTTCAGGTTAAGTTTATCCGGGAAATGCTTTAATATCGCTGTGATATGCCGCGCCACGGCGCCTTCGTAGAGGGCGGCGCGCTTAATATCCGGCCAGCCGGCCACCTCGTACGATTTGGCCAGCACCGCCGCTTCTATCTCCGCCTGCTGGGCGGCATCGAAGGACGCGCCGTCCGGGTTGAGGAGCTTGAGGCCGTTATACTCCGGCGGGTTATGGCTGGCGGTCAGCATGACCCCGGCATCGAAAGCGCGGGTGGCGTAGGCCAGCGTCGGCGTGGGGACTATACCGGCATCGGCAGCAGCGGCGCCCGCTGCCAGCAGGCCGGAGAGCACGGCGTGTTTCATGGCCTCGCCCGAGGGGCGCGTATCCGTGGCCACCGCCACGCGGCGGTGCGTTTGGCCCACGGCCAGCCCCACCCGGAAGGCCAGGCGGAGCAGCTCCTGATTGAAAACGGCACGTATGCCGGAGGAGCCGAATAGCTTCATATCACTTTAATTCTACTCCCACCCCCCCAAATGTCAACCAAGCTAACCCTGATATTGCGCCCGGCTCAGCCGTGGGATGAGGCTTGCAATTGGCGGCACGATGAACCTAAGATGTATCACGATTAACCTACCGGCAGGAGGCCCGAAATGGATAAATACCACCACACCACCGAAGTCGTCATCGGCGTGCTGGCCGTCGCCTCGATTGCCCTGGTGGCCGTCGAAGAGCTGGTGGACCTGTCCACGGCAGCCCTCTGGGGGCTCTACGCCGCCGACCTGGTCATCTGCATCGTCTTCGCCGCCGACTTCGTCCACCGGCTACGCGCCGCCGAGAGCCATGCCCGCTTCTGGAAGACCAACGGCTACGAAATCCTGGCGATGATACCGGCCATGGCGCTCTACGGCCTGGGGGCCATACCGGCCATCTCCTCGGCGCTACGCTCGCTGCGTCTCATCCGGGTGGTGCGGGTCATCCTGCTTGCGGCGCGGATGCGGCGGGTGATGTCGCGGGGGGGCGGCTTCCTGCGGGGGCGCTATCTGCTGGCCATGCTGGGCATCGCCGCCGCCATTATCTTCATCGGGGCCTTCGCCGTAATGACACTGGAAAGCGGCACGGAGGCCGCCCAGATAACCAGCTTCTCGGACGCCGTCTGGTGGAGCATCTCCACGATAACCACCGTCGGCTACGGAGACATCGTCCCCCACACCATCGCCGGGCGCATCATCGGGATGGCGCTGATGGTCGTCGGCATCGGCATTATGGCGGCCCTTATCTCGGAGGTGAGCGCCGCCATGGTAACCTCGCGCCTGCGGCGGGCCGAGTCCCGGAACAGCCTGAGGGAGCGCCTCACCGCCGAAATCAAGGGCCATATCGATAACATCGATAAGCTCAGCGAGGCGGATGTGGCCCTGCTCATGAAGATGATAGGGACGCTGCGCGCCCGGGGCGATAAAGACGGCCCGCCGGGAGGCTGAGCCCCGCTAATTTAACACTTGGCCGCCTTGACCCCCAGGTACTGCGCCACCAAGTCCATGGCGCAGAACTGCCCGCACATGCTGCAGGCCGCCCCGGCCGTGGCCCGCTGGCGGTGGACGCGGGCGACCTTCTCCGGGTCGAGGGCCAGGCGGGCCTGCTCTTCCCAGTCGAGGCGCTTGCGTGCCGCCGACATCTTTCTGTCCCGCTCGGCGGCGCCGGGTATCCCCTTAACGATATCGGCGGCGTGGGCGGCGATACGCGCCGCCATCACCCCTTCCCGTACGTCGTCGGCATCGGGGATGGCCAGGTGTTCCGAGGGCGTCACGTAGCAGAGGAAATCGGCCCCGGCCACGGCCGCCAGCGCCCCGCCGATGGCCGAGGTGATGTGGTCGTAGCCGGCGGCGATATCGGTCACCAGCGGCCCCAGCACGTAGAACGGCGCCCCCTGGCAGAGCGACTTCTGGAGGCGGATATTGGTCTCAATCTGGTCGAGGGGGATGTGCCCCGGCCCCTCTACCATCACCTGCACGCCGGCATCCCAGGCCCGCTGGACGAGCTCGCCCAGGGTGACCAGCTCCTCCACCTGGGTGCGGTCGGTGGCGTCGGCCAGGCTGCCCGGCCGCATGCCGTCGCCCAGGCTCAGGGTAACATCATATTCGTGGGCGATAGCCAGCAGGTGGTCGTACTCTTCGTAGAGGGGGTTCTCGCGGTCGTTATGCAGCATCCAGCCCACCATGAAGGCCCCCCCGCGCGAGACGATATCGGTGACGCGCCCCTGTCGCTTGAGCCGGGCGATGGCCGCCTGGGTCACGCCGCAGTGCACTGTGACAAAGTCCACGCCGTCGCGGGCGTGCTCCTCGATGGCGGCGAAGATGTCGTCGGTGCTCATCCTGACGATGGCCCCGTGCGCCGCGATGGCCGCCACGCCCGCCTGGTAAACGGGCACCGTGCCGAGGGGTTTAGGGCAGGCAGCGATAATCGCCCGCCGGATGGCCGTGATGTCGCCGCCGGTGGATAAATCCATAACGGCATCCGCCCCGGCGTCCAGGGCCACTTGCAGTTTCTCCAGCTCGGTGGCGGCGTCGCCGTAGTCCGAGGAGGTGCCGATGTTGGCGTTGACCTTGGTAGATAAACCCGCCCCCACGCCGCAGGGAACGAGGTTTTTGTGGTTGACATTGGCCGGGACGACGACCTTCCCCACGGCAATAGCCTCGCGTAAGACCTCGACTTCCATCGGCTCGGCACGGGCTACCGCTGCCACTTGCGGTGATATTTCCCCTTTCCGGGCAATCTCCAGCTGTGTCATGGCACACCTCCCACCAAATAATAAACCAGGAGCAACGGCTGAAATCCTCAAGGCCCCTGGTTTGACTTTTCAGTCCGCTTCCCTACGCTCGTATTAACGAGGTCAGGTTCCAAGGGTCGCCCTCCTCACGGAGGACTCTCAGCCCTGAGCACCCCTAGCGGTTAATTTGTGGTTTTATTATAGAATATATGTCAATCCTCGTCAAATATTTCACTTTTCCTTAAACGGCAGCGTCAATCTCGTCCCGGCGTTGTTCTGGAAAAATCTATCGCCGAAGAACTGCGCCAGGTAGGCCGCCGCCTTAAAGCCAGTGCAGTGAGAAACCCCCAGATACTGCACGCCCATCTCCACCAAGGCCGCCGCCGTCTTCTCCAAGCGCTCCGGCGAGGCGTGGACAAGGTGCGTCCCGCCGATGGCGGCGTAGATATTGTCCTTGCCGGTAATTTTCCTGGCGTGCGTCAGGGTATTGACGATGCCGCGGTGGGCACAGCCCAGGATGACCACCAAGCCGAAATCGGCGTCGATGACCAGGGCCAGGTCGTCGGGGAGGGTGTCCTGCTTGAGCTCGTCCCCCTCCTTGACACCGAGGTATTTCTCGATTATCTCGTAGTCGGTGACCATGGGTATCTCGCCGGTGGTGGTGATGCGGGGAGAGAGCTTCGCCGGTTTTTCGGAAAGGTGGAAATCGGCCCCCAGCACCTCCAGCGCCTCGCGGACGAAGGGGATGCCGATGTAACGCTTCGGCGTGTCGTCCAGGCTGCCGTACTTGCGCCCCCAGACGGCCGGGTGGGCGACGATTTCCTTGCGGCCGGTGCGCTTGAGGACTTCGTTAAGCCCGCCGGTGTGGTCGAAGTGGCCGTGGGAAAGAACGATGCGGTCGACGCTGGCCAGGTCAATCCCCATCAGGTCGGCGTTAGCCACCGCCGCCTGCCCGGCGCCGGTATCGAAGAGGATGCGCTGGCCGTCGGCCTCCACCAGCAGGCTCAGGCCCCACTCGGCCAGTCCGGCCGGCCCGGCGGTGTTCTCGCTCAGGGTGGTGATTTTAACTTCCATGGCGCGTTCCTTTCCTCCGGCGCATTATAGCACTTAAAACGGGGCAATCAACAGGCGCAGGGCGACCAGCGCCAGCCCGACCGCCAGCAGCCGGACGATGAGGACGCCGGTAACCCGCTGCGACAGGCGGGCGCCGAACTGCGCCCCGACGACCGCCCCGGCCGAAAGCACCAGCACGATAAGGCCAATATCGCCGGTATAAGTCCCCAAGGCCAGGTGAGTATCGATGGCGGTAAAGGTGCCTATGGCCACCATGAAATGGGAGGTCGCCGTGGCGATATGGGCGGGAAAGCCGAGGATTTGCGTCAGGGCCGGCACGTGGATGATGCCGCCGCCGATACCGAGCAGTCCCGAGATGATACCCACGAAGAAGGCAATGACCATCCCGATGGGGAGGTTAAAGGCGTAGCTGTGGACGTTCTGCTGATGGTCGGTAATACGTCGGGTCGTCCGCCACTTGAGCAGGATGCCGTTGAGCGTCCGGCTCTGGGGCCGCGCCATCAGGTAAGCGGCGACGAGGAGCAGCACGGCCCCGAAGACATACTGGAACACCCCACGGCTCAGATAATTGGTCAGATAGGCGCCGAGGACAGCCCCGGGCACGGCCGTTATGGCGAAGAGCAGGCCGGAGCGGTAGTCGATGCGCCGGAGGCGCCCGTAGGCGATGGAGCCGGAAAGGGCGTTGAAAAAGGCTACCGTCAGGGTGATGCTGGTGATGGTCGCCGGGGAATCGTTGGGGTAAAGATAGAGCAGGATGGGGACGAGGATAAAACCCCCCGCCGCCCCGATGAGCGTGCCGAAGGCGCCGATAAACAGGCCGATGCAGACCAGCAGTGCCCAGATAATTTAGCCGTCCTCCTTCCGGCCGCTCAACTTCTCCTTGACGGCGGCCAGCTTGCCCGCCATGGTCAGGGGCTTGTCGCGGCGCTCGTCGATGCGGATGGTAGTCACCACGCGCTTGGCACCGGCCTCAAAGGGTGTGTTGTGCATCTTTTGGGCCAACTCCAGGAGGTGGCCAAGCTCGCCCTCGATAATAGTGTTCATGGCGGTAAGCTCATACCTGATGCCCGGCTCGCCCTTGAGGAGCCTCACGGCCCCGGCCACGTAGGCGCTGGCCGAGGGTGAGCCCGTGCCCACCGGGACGACACTGATATCAATCATGGCCATTCTAGAAGACCTCCATTACTGGTTTTTAAGAGGGGCAAAGCCCCTCTGGGACTCCCTCAATCTATTTTATTCTTCAGCCGCCGGTAGTACATATCGGAGAGATAGAGGGCGGCCAGGGGGTTGTGCCCCAGCACCCTGTCCTTGACGGCAATCACCGTGAGGGGGACGTCGCAGTACTTGATAAAGAGGGTATCGTGGCCGATGCAGAGCCCCAGCATCACCGCCAGGTCCACGCCGGCCTGGTTGATAATCATGGCCTGGGCGATGGGGTTGCACATCGTCTCCCAAGCTTCCGCTCCGGCAATCTTTTCCTCCGGCTTGAGGCCGATACGCTCCTTGGGGACGGCCCCCGTCTTGCACTGGACGGAGACGACCTCGAAGCCGTTGGCCTCCAGGATATCGCTGAGTTGGGCGGCCTCGGCGGCCAAGCCGCCGCAGTGGGCCAGCCCCAGCCGTTTATAGCCGCACTTGCGGGCGAACTGAATCAGCTCCTCAATGCGGGTATTCAGGGTGCGCAGGCCGTCGGGGAGGCGCTGGTAGCACTGGAACTCCTGGACGGAGGCCAGCCGGGCGAACTCGCGCACTTCGGGCCGGTCGTACTCGGTCATCGCCGCCGCGATGGCATCGGGCGTCAGCTTCATCGGGCAGAAGGCGGGCGCCTTCTCCAGTGGCGAGGAGGCGTCGTCGGCTTTCAGGCCCGGCTTCTCGCAGGCTTTAGACGGGCAGCGGGCGCAGCGGGGGTATTTTGTCGCGGCCATAGCTCTACTCCTTGGGGATGTCTCGTTCTCATTCTAGTGGCTGAAAGCTGAAAAAACAATCTTTATTGCCCCCCGCCAGGCAATTGAGCTACAATATAGATAGGAGGGTAATATGTGGCTTCAGACCAGAATGTGGCTGCTCATGGCCGTCATGTTCGGCATCCTCTACGGCGTCATTACCGGCATCGGCGTCTGGGCGGGCGGCGGTAACTATTCTTACGTCTACATCGTCCTGGCGTTCGTCTTCCTGGGCTTCCAGTACCTCCTCGGGCCGGCTATGGTGGGCTGGACGATGAAGGTGAAATACGTCTCCGAGCGGGAGGAGCCGGAGCTGCACCGCATGGTGGGCGAGCTAGCCGCCCGGGCCAATCTCCCCAAGCCCAAGGTGGGCGTCTCCCAGCTCAATATCCCCAATGCCTTCGCCTTCGGGCGCACGCAACGCGACGGGCGTGTCTGCGTTACCCGCGGCATCCTCAACCTCCTCAACCACGACGAGCTGAAGGCGGTGCTGGGGCACGAGCTTTCCCACATCAGGCACCGCGACATGGCTATCATCACACTGCTCTCGGCGATACCGCTGGTCATGTACTGGATTGCCTTTAGCTTCATGTTCCGCGGGGCCTTTGGCGGCGGCAGCCGCCAGAGCGGCGGCAATATCGCTATCCTCATCGGGCTGGGGGCGATGCTGATGTACTTCCTCACCAACCTGCTGGTGCTCTACGGCTCGCGCATCCGCGAGTACTACGCCGACCGGGGCAGCGTCCGGCTGGGCTGCCCGCCGCATCACCTGGCCACGGCGCTCTACAAGCTCACCTACGGCAACGCCCGCTACCGCAACTCCGCCGAGATGAAGCAGGTGGAGGGCGTCAAGGCCTTTTTCCTCAACGACCCGTCGCGGGCCTGGTATGAGGTGAGGGAGCTGAAGCAGGTCGACCGAGACATGAACGGCACCATTGACTTCGACGAGCTGCTGGAGCTTAGAAGCAAGACGGTGCGGTTGAGCACCGGCGATAAGATGATGGAGCTCTTTACCACCCATCCCAATATGTTGAAAAGGATAAAACAACTGTCCTCGCTGGCCGTCTGAGACGGCGGCGGGAACCGCCCTCAAGTACCAGGGCTAAGGAGTGTGTTTTCTTGACTTTTAAAGCGGCATACGATAAACTAAGTTTCTGGGCAGCGGTGTGCACCAGCACTCCCCTTTTTCAGGCTCCCCAAAAACGGCAACTTTCGTTATGCCAGAAGCAAGGTTTGGATGAAGATTGCCATCAGCGGTAAAGGCGGCGTAGGTAAGACCCTTCTTTCCGCTTTTCTGGCACAGACATTCGCCGATGCAGGCTACTCCGTTATCGCCATTGATGCCGACCCCGATGCCAATCTGGCGGCCACGCTGGGCTTCCCCCACCCGGAACAGATAACCCCCATCTCCGAGCTGGAAGACCTCATCGAGGAGCGCGTCGGGGTCAGGCCGGGCACTTCCGGGAGCTTCTTCAACCTCAATCCCAGGGTGGATGACCTGCCGGAGAGCTACTCCGTCAAGATGGACGGCATCCGCCTCATGGCCATGGGGCGCATCAAGCGGGGCGGCACCGGCTGCTACTGCCCGGAGGGCTCGCTGCTGCAGGCACTGCTGGCCCACCTGCTGCTCCAGCGCGACGAAGTGGTCATCCTGGACATGGAGGCCGGCATCGAGCACCTCTCCCGCGGCACCACCCGGGCCGTGGACAAGCTGATTATCGTCGTGGAGCCGGGGCGGCGCAGCCTCGAGACGGCGCAGACCATCACCGCGCTGGCCGCCGACCTGGGCCTGGAAAATATCGCCATCGTCGGCAACAAGATACACCAACCGGCCGATGAAGAATTTATCCGTAAAAGCCTGCCCGGTCAAGAATTTCTGGGCTTTATACCTTATGATGCGGCGATTAACGAGGCAGACCTGGCCAATCGTCCCCTCTTCACCGCCAGCCCGCAGACCGCACACGAGGTCAGGGAAATCTATAATAAGCTCGTGGCGGCGCGCCAGCGGCGCAAGGAAGAGGCTGACACTGGCACTAGAAAGGCAGAGTAACAGGACAACGATACCCGGCCGAACCATCCCGGTGGTGGGTGGTTCCAGGCTTAGCTGGCCGGTATTCGGTTTGCTTTTTGGTAAATTCAATATCCCTACTACGGTATTTCCTGGCGCGTCTAAAAATTAAGCATAAATCAGGAGGTCTTCAGTGGCATACGATGCAGTCAAGATGCAGGACTGGCAAATCTCGGAGGCGGCCGAAGCGAAGATGCCGACCCCGGATGAGTGGCGGGAGCGGCTGGGGCTGCAGAAGGATGAGATTCTCCCCTACGGCCGAATCGCCAAACTGGATTTTCTCAAGATTATCGACCGTCTCAAGGACCGGAAAGACGGCAAGTACATCGAAGTGACCGCCATTACCCCCACGCCGCTGGGCGAGGGTAAGAGCACCACTTCATGCGGTCTCATGGAGGGCCTGGGCAAGCGCGGCATAAACGTGGGCGGCGCCCTGCGCCAGCCCTCGGGCGGGCCCACCATGAACATCAAGGGCACCCCCCCCGGCGGCCCCAACCCCCTGCTTATCCCCATGACCGAGTTCTCCATGGGCCTCACCGGCGACATCAATGATATTATGAACGCCCACAACCTGGCCATGGTGGCGCTCACCGCCCGGATGCAGCACGAGCGCAACTACGACGACGAGCAGCTGGCCCGGCTCACCAAGATGTCCCGCCTCAACATTGACCCCACCCGCGTGGAATTCAAGTGGATTCTGGACTTCTGCGCCCAGAGCCTGCGCAACATCGTCATCGGCCTGGGCGGCCGCATGGACGGCTACACCATGGAGAGCGGCTTCGGCATCGCCGTAAGCAGCGAGCTGATGGCCATGCTCTCCATCGTCACCGACCTGGCCGACCTCCGCAAGCGCATGGACGAAATTACCCTGGCCTACGACAAGAAAGGCAAGCCCATCACCACCGGCGACCTGGAAGTGGGCGGCGCCATGACCGCCTGGATGCGCAATACCATCAATCCCTCTCTCCTCTGCACCGTGGAGTACCAGCCCTGCTTCGTCCACGCCGGGCCTTTCGCCAATATCGCCGTGGGGCAGTCCTCCATTATCGCCGACCGCATCGGCCTCAAGATGTTCGACTACCACGTCACCGAGAGCGGCTTCGCCGCCGATATCGGCTTCGAGAAGTTCTGGAACGTCAAGTGCCGCTACAGCGGCCTGAAACCGCACGTCTCCGTACTCACCACCACCATCCGCGCCCTCAAGATGCACGGCGGCGGCCCCAAGGTGGTCGCCGGGCTGGCCCTCCCCGAGGAGTACACCAAGGAGAACGTGGGGCTGGTGGAAAAGGGTCTGCCCAACATGGAGCACCTCATCGGCGTTATCCGCAAGTCCGGCATCAACCCGGTGGTCTGCATCAACGCCTTCCACACCGATACCAAGGACGAGATTGCCACGGTGAGGCGGGCCGCCGAGGCGGCCGGCGCTCGCTGCGCCCTATCTACCCACTGGGCCGACGGCGGCGACGGCGCCCTGGAGCTGGCCGATACCGTGATGGACGCCTGCAAAGAAGAAAACGAGTTCAAGTTCCTCTACCCCAACGACATGAAGCTCCGCCAGCGCGTCGAGCTTATCGCCAAGGAGGTCTACGGCGCCGACGGCGTCTCCTGGACAGCCGACGCCGCGGCCAAGGCCAAGGCCTTTGAGGCCGACCCGAAGTACGACGAGTACGCCACGATGATGGTCAAGACGCACCTCTCCCTCACCCACGACCCCACCCTCAAGGGCGTGCCTAAGGGCTGGACGCTGCCCATCCGCGACGTGCTCATCTACTCCGGCGCCAAGTTCCTCTGCCCCATGGCGGGGACGATTTCCCTCATGCCGGGCACGTCTTCCAACCCGGCCCTGCGCCGCGTGGACGTGGACGTCAAGACCGGCAAGGTACAGGGGCTGTTCTAGAGCGACAATAAAGGACAAGGAAAAACATTGAGCATCAACATCGCCGTAGCCGGCAAGGGAGGCACCGGGAAGACCTCGGTCACCAGCCTGGTCATCCGTTACCTGCTCAAAAACGAATTAGGGACGGTGCTGGCCGTGGACGCCGACCCCAACGCCAACCTGGCCGAAAACCTGGGCCTGCAGGTACGCCAGACGGTGGGGCGCATCCTCAACGAGTTCCAGGGGGAAAAGCTCAACATTCCCCCGGGCATGACCAAGGAGGCCTACCTGGAGTACCAGCTCAACGTGGCCATCACCGAGGGCAAGAACCTGGACCTCATCACCATGGGGCGCGGCGAAGGCCCGGAGTGCTACTGCTACCCCAATGTCGTCATCCGCAAGCTCATCGACGACTGGGCCAAGAACTACGCTTACGTTGTCATGGATAACGAGGCCGGCATGGAGCACTTAAGCCGCCGCACCACCCAGAACGTCGACGAGCTATTGCTCGTCTCCGACCACTCCGTCAAGGGGCTGCGGGCGGTGGCCCGCGTCCGCGACCTGGTGGCCGAGCTCAAGCTCATCGTCCGGCGCCAGTCGGTCATCATCAACCAGGTACCCGGTAAGATAGACCCGCTCCTCTCCCAGGAGATGGAGCGGCTGGGCCTGGAGCCGGCGGCCACCATCCCCGTGGACGAGACCCTCAAACGCTACGACCTGGAACAGAAACCGCTCTTCGACCTGCCGGATACGTCGGCGGCAGTAGCGGCGGTCAATGCCCTGATGGATAAACTATTACAGACCAAACCAGCCGAGGTGAAAAGGGGATAACAATGTCTGAAGAACTAACCGAAAAACCGGTCAAGTCCTTTTTAGACGCATTAGCCAGTTCCGCACCGGCGCCGGGCGGCGGCAGCGTGGCCGCTCTGGCCGGGGCTCTCGGCGCGGCCTTAATCAGCATGGTCAATAACCTGACCGTCGGCAAAGAAAAATATGCCGGCGTCCAGGATGATATCTCGGCATTACTGGAAAAGTCTGAGGCTCTGCGTAAAAAACTCGCCGGTTTACTGGAAGAAGATGTGGCCGTCTATACACAATTATCACAAACGATGAAGATGCCCCGCGATACCGAGGAGCAGAAGGCCGCCCGCGCCAGGGCCATGGACCGGGACCTTAAAGCGGCCGCCGACGTGCCGCTGCGCGTGGCCGAAGCCTGCGTGGCCGTCATGGAGCTGTGCCGCCCGGCGGCCGAGAAAGGTAATGTCAACGCCGTCAGCGACGTCGGCGTGGGGATATTAATGGCCGAGGCCGGCCTGAGAAGCGCCGCCCTCAACATCCTTATCAATCTCGGCTGGATAAAGGACGACCAGTATGTCAGTGAGACCCGAAGGAAACTGGATACCCTGCTCAGCGGCAAACCGGCCCTGCGTGATGAAATTTACGAACTCGTGGTGAGTAAGCTTTAAGCTACACATTTTAAAAAGGAGAATTTCAAAGATGAGTGCCACAATATTGAGCGGTAGCGAACTGGCCAAATCGATGCGCCAGCAGGTAGAAGCCGACGTCCAGGCATTCGTAAACGAGCATGGTTACGCGCCGACGGCCGCCATTGTCAGGGCGGGAGAAGACCCCGCCTCCGTCAGCTACGCCAATACCCTGGAAAAAGCCCTCGGAGGGCGGGGGCTGGGATTCAAGCTGCATACTCTCCCCGGTAATGCTTCCCAGGCAGAAATCGCGGCGCTGGTGGCCAAGCTTAACGCCGATACTTCGGTGCACGGGATTATGGTGCAGGAGCCTCTACCTAAAGGAATTGACGAAGCCGCCGTCAAAGAGGCCCTGTCCCCGGCCAAAGACATTGACGGAGTGCACCCGGTAAACACCGGAAGGCTGGCGCAGGCGGCCCCGGCCGGACGTCCGCCGATGGTCGGGCCGTTCTTCGTGCCGGCAACCCCGGCCGGGGGTATGGAAATCCTCAAATGCAATAACGTCACCATTCCGGGAAAACACGCCGTCGTGGTGGGGCGGTCAAATATTGTCGGGAAACCGATGGCGCTCCTGCTGCTGCGGGAAAACGCCAGCGTCTCGCTGTGTCATTCACAAACGGTAGACCTGCCCGGTATGTGCCGGACGGCCGATATCCTCTGCGCCGCGGTGGGGAAGGCCAAGATGATAAAGGGCGATTGGATAAAGCCGGGGGCAACCGTAATCGATTTCGGCGTGAACTTTGTTGATGATAAAATGGTGGGTGACGTGGACTTTGAAGAAGCGATTGAGGTGGCGGGGATGATTACGCCCGTGCCCGGCGGCACCGGGCCGATGACGAACGTCATGCTGATGAAAAACGTGATTGAGGCTGCCAAGATGGCGGCCGGTCTGAAATAATTCCGCCTTAAGGAGGAGGAAATATGAGCTACAAAACGGTCAAGAAGGAGGCGCCCGGCCGGGGGGAGGTGGAGATACTGGCCGAGACCTACGAGGCTGGCGAGCCGGCGGGAGAGGAAGCCGGAAGGTGGCGCCAGAAACTGGAGAGCCGGGATGAAAAGATGCAATACCTCAAGACCGGCGAGCGTTACTGGTACAGTGACGACTGGTTCGGCAGTGAAAAGCGGAAGAACCCGGCCTGAGCGAAGGAGGCAAAATGGCTTTTGAGATTCCCAAGACCGCGTACAGCGGTAAGATAAAGGAGATAACCCTGGGCCAGGGCGACCAAGCGGTCACCGTCGGCGGGGAAACGGCCTATCCCTTCTATCTCTTCGAGGGCGAGATGCCCCACCTCCCCCGCATCGCCATGGAGGTCTACGACATGCCCCCCGAGGAGTGGCCGGAGGCGGCCCTGGAGCCCTTTGCCGGCGTCACCAACGAGCCGGAAGCCTGGGCGCTCAAGTGCATCGAGGACTACGGGGCGGAGATGATTTGCCTGCAGCTCCTCTCCACCGACCCCAACGGCCAGGACCGCCCCGCGGCTGAGGCCGCCCAGGTGGTCAAGAAAGTGGCCGACGCCATCAGTGTGCCCCTGATTGTCTGGGGGACGGCCAACCACGATAAGGATACCGAGGTCTTGAGGGCCGTGGCCGAGCTGGTCCAGGACAAGCCGCTGGTGCTGGGCCCGGTGGAAGAAGGCGACCACAAGAAAATCGGGGCCGCCGCCATCGGCTACAAGCACACCGTCGCCGCCTCCAGTCCCATCGATATCAATTTGGCCAAGCAGCTCAATATCCTGCTGGGCAATCTGGGCGTGGCCGATAGCTCCCTCATCATCGACCCCACCGTCAGCTCCATCGGCTACGGCATCGAGTACTGCTACTCGGTCATGGAGCGGATGCGCATGGCCGCCCTCACCCAGCAGGACACCAAGCTCCAGTTCCCCATCATCGCCAACGTCGCCAAAGAGACCTGGAAGACCAAGGAGGCCAAGATATCCGAGCAGGACGACCCCAAGATGGGCAATGCCAAAAACCGGGGCATCCTGCTGGAGGCCATGTCTTCCATGATACTGCTTCTGGCCGGGGCGGACGTGCTCGTCATGCGCCACCCCGAGGCCATAAAACTGGTCAGGGAGATGATTGCCGACCTGACCGCCAAATAAGTGAGGTAAAAACAACATGGCAGAAGAAAAACAGGAAAAACAGGCCAAAAGCATTGACCCGGCAGCCCTTGAAATGCTGGAAAAGGCCACCGAGGAAGGTATTTCCACGGCCTTTTCCCGCGCCGAGACGATGAAGCCCTGCCCTATCGGCGCGGACGGCAGCTGCTGCAAGAACTGCGCCATGGGCCCCTGCCGCATACCCCTGCCCAAGGGCAAAGAAGAGACGCCGGAAGAGCACGCCAAGAGAGTGGGCGTCTGCGGCGCCACGGCGGAGACGATCGCGGCGCGAAACTTCGTACGCATGATTGCCGCCGGCGCGGCCGCCCACCGCGCCCACGGCCGCCGCGTCGTCGCGGCCTTCAAGCTCATGGCCGAGGGCAAGACCAAGGACTTTAAGGTAATGGACGAGCAGAAACTGCTCAAGATGGCCCTCGACCTGGGCGTGGACATCGGCGACCGCAACAACAACGAGATTGCCCTGGACATCGCCAAGATATGCGAAGCCGAGTTCGGCAAACAGGAGGGGGAACTCCTGTTCGCCAAGCTGGCCCCCAAGAAGCGGCAGGAACTCTGGCGTGAACTGGGCGTTTACCCCCGCGGCATCGACCGCGAGGTCGTCGAGCTCATGCACCGCACCCACATGGGCGTGGACCAGGACTACAAGAACATCATGCTCCAGGGTTCCCGGGCCGCGCTGGCCGACGGCTGGGGCGGCAGCATGATTGCCACCGAAATCCAGGACTGCATGTTCGGCACGCCCACCCCCACCCTGAGCGAGATAAATCTGGGCGTCTTCAAAGAGGACATGGTCAACCTGGTCATCCACGGCCACGAGCCGGCCCTGGCCGAGATGCTGGCCGTAGAAGCCAAGGACCCCGAGCTCGTTAAGTACGCCGAGTCAAAGGGGGCCAAGGGCATCAACCTGACCGGCATGTGCTGCACCGCCAACGAGGTCATGATGCGCCACGGCGTACCCATCGGCGGTAACTACCTCCAGCAGGAGCTGGCCCTCATCACCGGCGCCCTGGAGGCCATGGTGGTGGACGTGCAGTGCATCATGCAGGGGCTCCAGGAAATCGCCCGGTGCTACCACACCAAGCTCATCAACACGGATACCCGCGCCAAGATTTCCGGCGCCGAATGGATGCCCTTCGACGCGCACGACCCCAAGGAATCGGCCAAGGCCATCATCAAGGCGGCCATCGATAACTTCCCCAACCGCGACAAGAACAAGGTAAGGATTCCCCAGGCCAAGACCCCGCTGATAGCCGGGTTCTCTCACGAGACCATCAACTACCTGCTCGGCGGTCTTTTCCGCGCTTCCTACCGCCCCCTCAACGATAACATCATCAACGGCCGCATCCGGGGCCTGGCCGGCGTGGTGGGCTGCAATAACGCCCGCACCACCCATGACAGCGACCACATCACCATGATTAAGGAGCTGCTCAAGAACGACGTGCTGGTGCTCTCCACCGGCTGCGCCGCCATGGCCGCCGCCAAGGCCGGACTCATGGTGCCGGAAGCCGCCCGGGAGTTCTGTGGCGAGGGCCTGGCCGAGGTCTGCGAGACGGTGGGTATCCCGCCGGTGCTGCACATGGGCTCCTGCGTGGACAACAGCCGCATCCTGATTGCCGCCACGGCGGTGGTCAAGGACGGCGGCCTGGGCGACGATATCTCCGACCTCCCCGCCGCCGGCGCCGCCCCCGAATGGATGAGCGAAAAGGCCATCTCCATCGGCCAGTACTTTGTCTCCTCCGGCGTTTACACCGTCTTCGGCACTACCTGGCCGACGACGGGCAGCAAGGAGTTCACCGAGTACCTCTTCGAGGGTATGGAGGAGCTCTACGGCGGCAAGTGGGCCTTCGAGCCCGACCCGGTTAAGGCCGCCCAACTGATGATTGCGCACATCGATAAAAAGCGCAAGGCCCTGGGCATTGATAAGGCCCGCGAGAGGGTACTCTACGATATGGAAATGAGGCGCGAACTGGAAGGTTAGGCTTCTGAAAGCGCGTTATCAAGGAGGTATGAGGAAAAAATGTCCAAGATAATTGCTTCGGCGGCCATCAGGGGCGCCCACAAGATTGTCGATCAGGCCGAGCAGAAATGGAAAGAGGCCATGGACAAGCACGGCGCGAAGGAACCGGTCGGCTTCCCCAACACCGCCTACTATCTCCCCATCATCTACGGCATCTCCGGGATGAAGGTGGAGAAGCTCGGCGACATGGAAGCCGTCATCAAGAAGTGCCGGGCGCTGCTGCCGCCGCCGGTCAAGGCGGAGCACCACCTCCCCTACCTGGGGCCCGCCCTGGATGCCGGCATGATTGCCTTCTGGGCCGAGGAGCTCATCGAGGCCATCCGGTATCTGGAAAACCCGGACTTCTACGTCCGCGGGGAGGACGTCACCGATAGCAACATCTGGCTGGGCGCCGCCGACGACGTCATCATGCGCAAGCGCGGCGTGGAGTTCGTCGACGGCACCGCCCCCGGCTTCGCCGCTATCCTCGGCGCCGCCCCCACGGCGGAGATTGCCAAGAACATCGCCGAAGAACTGCAGAAGAAGAACCTCTACGTCTTCATGGCCGGCTCCCATAACGGCCAGACCTTCTCCCAGCAGCTGGTGGACGCCGGCGTGCAGATTGGCTGGGGCACCCGTCTGGTCTCCTTCGGGCCGGATACCTCGGCCACCGTCTTCGCCATGGGCTTCGCCACCCGGGCGGCCATGTCCTTCGGCGGCATTGAAGCCGGCGACTACCGCAAGATACTCATCTACAACAAAGACCGCGTCTTCGCCTTCGCCATGACCATGGGCGACGTCACCGACGAGTGGTACGCCAACGGCGCCGGCGCCATCAACTGGGGCTTCCCGGTCATCGCCGATACCCCCATCCCGGAGATTCTGCCCACCGGGGTCGCCACCTACGAGCACGTGGTCTCCAATGTCCCGCATGACGAGATTGTCGCCAAGGCCATCGAGGTGCGTGGCCTCAAGGTCACCGTCAGCGAGGTGCCCGTCCCGGTCGCCTTCGGGCCGGCCTTCGAGGGCGAGCGCGTCCGCGGCGACGATATCTACCTGGAGGCCGGCGGCGGCCGCACCCACATGGTGGAATGGGTCACCAGCAAGCGCATGGACGAAATTGAGGACGGCCACATCGAGGTCATCGGGCCGGACCTGACCGACATCGAGGCCGGCTCCCGCCTGCCTCTGGCCATCGCTGTGGAGGTGGCCGGCCGCGAGATGCAGGACGACTACGAGCCCATCCTGGAGCGGCAGATTCACCACCTCATCAACTACGCCCAGGGTCTGATGCACATCGGCCAGCGCGATATCGCCTGGCTGCGCGTCGCCAAGCAGGCCGTGGAAAAGGGCTTTACGCTTTCGCACATCGGCACCATCCTCCACGCCAAGCTGCACCAGGACTTCGGCCGTATCTTCGATAAGATACAAATCAAGCTCTACACCAAGGACGAGGACGTTGACAAAATCATAGAAAAGGCCCGGGCCGCCTACAAGGCCCGCGACGAGCGTATCGAGGGCATGACCGACGAGACCACCGAGACCTACTACTCCTGCACCCTCTGCCAGTCGTTCGCCCCCAGCCACGTCTGCGTCATCTCACCGGAGCGGACGGGGCTGTGCGGCTCCTACAACTGGATGGACTGCAAGGCCGCCTACGAGATAAACCCCACCGGCCCCAACCAGCCGGTGCCCAAGGGCGAGGTCATTGACGCCAAGCTGGGACAGTGGAAGGGCGTCAACGAGTTCGTCACCCAGGCCTCCCGCGGCAAGATAGACCACTACAACTTCTACTCCATCGTCAACGACCCGATGACCACCTGCGGCTGCTGCGAGGCCATTGCCGCCGTGCTGCCGATGTGCAACGGCATCATGACCGTCAACCGCGACTACACCGGCGAGACCCCCTGCGGCATGAAGTTCACTACGCTGGCCGGCACCATCGGCGGCGGGCTTTCCACCCCCGGCTTCGTGGGACACGGCAAGTACAACACCACCCAGCGCAAGTTTGTCGCCGCCGAGGGCGGCCTGCTGCGCATGGTCTGGATGCCCAAGATACTCAAGGAGGAAATCGGCGAGCGGTTCAAGGCCCGCGCCGCCGAGCTGGGCGTGCCCGACCTGCTGGACAAGGTGGCCGACGAGACCGTCGGCGTCACCGAGGACGCCATCCTGCCCTTCCTCACCGAGAAGGGGCACCCGGCGCTGACGATGGACCCGATACTGGGGTAAGGGGAAAGGAGATAGCGATATGGCTTTAACGGGAATAGAAATCTTCAAGCTGCTGCCCAAGACCAACTGCGGCGACTGCGGCGTGCCCACCTGTCTGGCCTTCGCCATGGCCCTGGCCGCCGGCAAGGCCGAGCTGAGCAAATGCCCCCATGTCTCCGAGGAGGCCAAGGCCCAGCTTTCCGAGGCCTCGGCGCCGCCCATCCTGCCGGCGACCATCGGCAGCGGCGAGACGGCCCTCAAGGTCGGCGGGGAGACGGTCATGTTCCGCCACGAAAAGCGGTTTGAGAACCAGCCCGGCGTGGCCATTCTCATCAGCGATAAGATGGCCGATGCCGAGGTAGACGCCCGCCTCAAAAAGGTCAAAGACCTGGTCTACGAGCGGGTGGGCCTGACGCTCAGCGCCAACCTGGTGGCCTTAAAGGCCGAAAGCGGCGACGCCGCCAAGTTCGCCGCCCTGGCCACCAAGGCAGCCGGGAGCGGGGCCAATATCATCCTGATGAGCGATAACCCCGATATCCTCGCCGCCGGTCTCAAGGCCTGCGCCGCTAAGAAGCCCCTGCTCTACGCCGCGACGAAAGATAACGTGGATAAGGTGGCCGCTTTAGCCAAGGAGAATGACTGCGCCGTGGCCGCCAAGGCCGACGGGCTGGAAGAGTTGGCCGCCCTCACCGAGAAGCTGGCCGCGGCCGGCATCAAGAACATCGTTATCGATTCCGGGGCGCGGGCGGTCAAACAGGCGCTGGAAGACCAGATTGTCATCCGCTCGGCGGCCTTGGCCAAGAAGTACCGCCCCCTGGGCTACCCCACCATCGTCTTCCCCGCCGAGATGACCGATAACCCCCTCAAAGAGGCCATGATTGCCGTCATGTTCGTCGCCAAGTACGCCGGCATCATCGTCCTCTCCGATTTTAAGGGCGAGAGCCTCTTCCCCCTGCTGGTGGCGCGCTTAAACATCTATACCGACCCGCAGCGTCCGCTGGCCACCACCCAGGGCATCTACGAAATCAACAACCCCGACGAGAACTCGCCGCTGATGGTCACCTCCAACTTCTCGCTGACCTACTTCATCGTCTCCGGCGAAATCGAGAACAGCAAGGTGCCCAGCTGGCTTTACGTCAAGGACACCGAGGGGCTCTCGGTGATGACCTCCTGGGCCGCCGGCAAGTTCAGCGCCGATATCATCGGCCCGGCCATCAAGAAGAGCGGCATCACCGATAAAATCAAGCACCGCAAGCTCATCATCCCCGGCTACATCGCCGCCGAAAGCGGCGGTCTGGAGGAGGAGCTGCCGGACTGGGAGATTATGGTCGGCCCGCGCGAGGCCACCCACCTGACCCCCTATCTCAAGGCCTGGAAACCTTAAGGCGACGTTAAGGAGGCAAGATGATTCTTATCGGGGAAAACCTGAATGTAATATCGCAGACCCTCGGCCCGGCCCTGCGCGAGAAGAACGCCGGCCCGATTGAGGAGATGGCCAAGGACGAGACGGCCGCCGGCATCGACCTCATTGACCTCAATATCGGCCCGGCCCGCCGCGGCGGCGACGAACTGATGGACTGGGTGGTCAAGACCGTCCAGGGTGTAACCGATAAGATGCTCTCGCTGGACACCACCAACCTCGACGCCATGGAGGCCGGGCTCAAGGCGCGTAACGGGCCGGTGCTCATCAACTCGGTCTCGCTGCAGACCAGCCGTATCGACCGGGGACTGGAGCTGGCCAGCAAGTACAACGCCGACCTCATCGGCCTCCTCTGGAGCAACGACGGCATGCCCCGCGACGTCAACGAGCGGGCGATGCACACCGTCGACTTTATCTACAAGGCCAACGCGGCCGGCGTCCCCAACGAGCGAATCTGGATTGACCCCATTGCCAGCCCGGTATCGGTGGAAATCAATCAGGTCAAGGCCTGCGTGGAGTTCATGACCATGCTGGGGGAAATCGCCCCCGGCTGCAAGTCCACGGTGGGGCTCTCCAATATATCCAACGGCGCCCCGGACAAGCTAAGGTGCTGGTTGAACCGCACCTATATGATTATGCTCATGCGCTACGGGCTTTACTCGGCCATCGTCGATGCCTTCGATAAAGACCTCATGGCCATCGCCCGGGGGGAGCGGCCGGATATCGTCGAGCTCGTCCACAAGATGATGGACGGCGAGCAGCCGGATATCGCCGCCCTGCCGGATGAGATGGCCAAGTACGCCCGGACGGTGCGGGTGCTCAAGGGGGATTCGCTCTACTCGCACTCCTGGCTGGAGGTATAAAAAAAGAGTCCGAGAGAGGCGGGGCCTCTCTGATATAAGTCAAATAATTATATTAGTTTATGACAAGGGAACGCCTGACCCTACCGGAACAGAACGTACGTGAGTACGCCAACGAGCTGGCCTACCGGCTCGCCCGTGAGCAGCTGGCCGCCATCGCCGACGTGGCCGAGACGTGCCGGAAAAGCGGCGCCCGCTACCTCAAGGCCGAGAAGGCCGTCGCCATTGATTACCTCAACCGGACTTACCACATCGCCTTTCCCGACGGCAAGGTAACGCTCCCCGGCAGCGACGAGGCGGTGCCCATCCGCGATACCATCCTGATGCTGCATTACTTTACCCAGGCCAAGGGCACGCCCCTGTCCGGTAAGACCATCACTTACAAAGAGCTGCACGACGGCCTCAACTATTACCCCAACTTTGCCAAGCGGGCCATCCAGCCGCTGGTGACCTTCTTCGGGGAGGCGCCGGAGAAGCTCGCCCCCACCGCCGCCGCCTTCGGAGGCAAGAAGGCCGAGTACGGGGACGCCGCCGTCACCATTGACGCCTTCCCCCACGTGCCGGTCTCGCTCGTCCTCTGGCGGGGCGACAAGGAGTTCCCGCCGGAGGGCAGTATCCTCTTCGACAGCACCATCGCCGACTACCTCACCAACGACGATATTCACACCCTCTGCGAGACCATCGCCTGGCGGCTGGTACGTCTCCTCAAGACGGGAGGTGAGACCTCTGGCTGAAGACACGCTGACCAAGGCCGACGTTACGGATAAACTGGGGGAGGTTTTCTCCCATTACCAGGGCGAGCGGCAGGAGCTCATCCCCATCCTGCAGGAGACCCAGGCGCGCTTCCGCTACCTGCCGGCGGCGGCCATGCGGGAAATCGCCCGCTTCCTGCGCCTGCCGGAGAGCACCGTCTACGGGGTGAGCACCTTCTACGCCCAGTTCAAGCTCAAGCCCCTGGGGCGCTGCATCATCCGGGTCTGCCGGGGCACCGCCTGCCACGTGCGCGGCGCCAGCAAGGTGCTGGCCGAAATCGAAAAGCGACTGGGCATCCGGGCCGGGGAGACCACCCCCGACCTGGAGTACACCCTGGAAACGGTGGCCTGCATCGGCGCCTGCGCCCTGGCCCCGACGATGACCATTGACGACGAGACTTACGGCAAAATGACCGCCCAGCGCGTTGCGGAGGTTCTAGGTGCCACCCGAAAAGCCTGATAGCGAGAAGAAACCGCGGACGGTATACATCTGCCAGGGGACGGGCTGCGTCTCCGGCAAGGCCTTTGAAATCACCGAGGCCCTCAAGGCCGCCGTGGCTGAAGCGGGCCTCAAGGACGTCAATATTGACTTCACCGGCTGCCACGGTTTCTGCGAGCAGGGGCCGGTGGCCATCGTCGCGCCGGAGGGCATCTTCTACACCCACGTCACCCCGGACGACGCTCGGGAAATCATCGAGTCTCACCTGCGGGACGGCAAACCCATCGAGCGGCTCTTCTATAAAGACCCCGCCACCGGCGAGGCGATACCCTACCACAAGGACATCAAGTTTTACAGCATGCAGCAGCGCATCATCCTGCGCAACTGCGGGCGGCTCAACCCGGAGCGCATCGAGGACTATATCGCCGTGGGCGGGTACGCGTCGCTCACCAAGGCGTTAAAAGAGATGACCCCGGAGCAGGTTATCGACGAGATAAAGCGTTCCGGGCTGCGGGGGCGCGGTGGCGCCGGCTTCCCCACCGGCATGAAATGGGAATTCCTGCGCCAAGCCGCCGGCGAGCCCAAGTACATGATTTGCAACGCCGACGAGGGCGACCCCGGGGCCTTCATGGACCGCAGCACCATGGAGGGCGACCCGCATACCGTCATCGAGGGCATGATTATCGCCGCTTACGCCACCGGCGCCAGCGAGGGCTATATCTATATTCGTGCCGAGTACCCGCTGGCCGTCAAGCGCATCCGGCTGGCCATCCAGCAGGCCGAGGCCAAAGGCTTCCTCGGCGATAATATCCTGGGCACGGGATTCAATTTTAATATCCACGTCAAGGAGGGGGCCGGGGCCTTCGTCTGCGGCGAGGAGACGGCCCTGATGGCCTCCATCGAGGGCAAGCGCGGCATGCCCCGCTCCCGCCCCCCCTTCCCGGCCACCTCCGGCCTCTGGGGCAAGCCGAGCAACATCAATAATGTCAAATCGCTGGCCACCGTGCCGGTGATTATCGCCCGCGGCGCCGACTGGTACGCCGCCACCGGCACCGAAAAGAGCAAGGGCACCTGCGTCTTCGCCCTGACGGGCAAGATTGCCAACAGCGGCCTCATCGAGGTGCCGATGGGCATCAAGCTGCGCAAGATCATCTATGAGATCGGCGGGGGCATCCCGGGCGGCAAGAAGTTCAAAGCCGTCCAGACGGGCGGGCCGTCCGGCGGCTGCCTTCCGGAGTCGTACCTCGACCAGAC
>DAOULO010000037.1:0-19571 GCA_034420195.1 Dehalococcoidales bacterium | reverse complement strand
CCGGGACGTCGTTGAGGTAAGCGCGCCCGCCACCCAGCTTGATACGCGGCCGGGTATGGCCGATATTGAAATAGGCCCCCGAGGAGCACATGATGCCGAAGGTGCCGGTGGTGACCACGTCCACCTCTTGGGCGGCCTTTTTGAGGCCTTTCTCCCGGGCGACATCAATAATCTCCTCGGCGGTGAAGACCACGGCCTTGCCGTGCTTGATTTTTTCGTTTATTTCCGCAATCGTCTTGGCCAATGCAGTGCCCCCGAAATCCCCCGGTACAAAGAAAGGGGATTACATAACAGTCTAACACGATACCCCACCCCGATACAACATCCCCCGCCGCCCCGTCTGAGATATCTTTCCCACCCGGCCTGCCCTCCGCACGAGGCTTCGGGAGGCGGGCCGCCCTCGGTAAATCCACGGCTTAGCCCTTAGGTTTTCCCACCCCTTTACCCCTAGAACGGGGATAAGTGCCCCCATCAAGGGGTGTTGAAGAGGGGCACAGCCCCTCTTCAAATTTTGAATTCCCCCTCTCCAAACAAAATATCAAAGGTTTTTTCTGATGCTCAGTTTGGAGAGGGGGACACAGGGGGTGAGGTACAGACATATCCGGCCTTAATGAAACCATTATCAACACTGCCCCATGTTGAAGCCCCCCAGGCTATAGGTTATAATCAAAAGTGAAGCCTTTTCCCAGCGAGGAGATAACTTTGCTCAGAACCCATTCCTGCGGCGAGCTCCGTAAAGAGCATGTCGGCACCGAGGTGACCCTGGCCGGCTGGGTCAACCGCCGCCGTGACCACGGCGGTCTTATTTTTATCGACCTGCGCGACCGGGATGGTCTGGTGCAGGCGGTCTTCAACCCGGCGACGGCCGGTAAGTCCCTGAAAACCGCCGAGGAGATGCGCAGCGAGTACGTGGTGTGTCTCACCGGCAAGGTCGCGGCGCGCCCGGCGGGCACCGAGAACGCCAAGCTACCCACCGGCGAAATCGAGGTCATCGTCAGTGAGGCGGAGATACTCAACACGTCGGCCACGCCGCCCTTCTACATCAACGAGGATATTGAGGTGGACGAGAGCCTGCGCCTGAAGTACCGCTACCTCTACCTGCGGCGGGAACACATGAAGGAGAACCTGATGCTCCGGCACCGCGTGGTGCGCTTCATGCACGACTACCTGGACGCCCGCGGCTTCGTCGAGGTGGAAACGCCCACCTTCGTCAAGAGCACGCCGGAGGGCGCCCGCGATTACCTGGTGCCCTCGCGACTGCATCCCGGCGAGTTCTACGCCCTGCCGCAGTCGCCGCAGCAGCTCAAGCAGCTCCTCATGGTCGGCGGGCTGGAGAAGTACTATCAGATGGCCCGCTGCTTCCGCGACGAGGACACCCGCGCCGACCGCCAGCCGGAGCACACCCAGCTGGACGTGGAGATGAGCTTCGTGACCCAGGAAGATGTCCTGGAGCTTATCGAGGGGCTTTATACAGCGCTGGTGGAGACGTTAAAGCCCGATTTGAAATTGATAAAACCCTTCCCGCGCCTGACCTACGCCGAGGCCCTGGCGCGCTACGCCTCGGAAAAGCCCGACCTGCGCTACGGCCTGGAGGTGGCCGACCTGACCGACATCGCCGCCAAGACGGAGTTCGACATCTTTCGGAAGGCCATCGCCGCTGGGGGGCGGGTCAAGGGCATCGTCGCCCCCGGCTGCGGCGACTACAGCCGCAGCCAGCTTGACGAGCTTAACAAGATAGTCCTCAGCGCCGGGGCCAAGGGGCTGCTCACGGTGGCGCTGGGCTCACCCGGCGGGACGCGGGACGATTTGACTTTGGATACGGTGAAATCGGTGGCCAGCCGCTTCATGACGATTGAGCAGGTGAAAGTCATGGCCGACTGCGGCGGGGCCGACCCGGGCGACCTGATGCTCATCGTGGCCGGGGCCGAGGCCGAGATTTACCCGGCGCTGGACATCCTGCGCCGCGAGATGGCGCGCCGCCTCGACCTGGTTGACACCGGCACGGTCGCCCTGGCCCTCATCGTTGATTTTCCGCTCTTGGCGCGCAACCCCGATACGGGCGGCCTGGAGGCGGTCAACAACCCCTTTACCATGCCCCGCGACGAAGACCTGTCCCTCCTGGACAGCGCTCCGGAGCGGGTCATCGGCAAGAACTACGACCTGGTCGGCAACGGCCTGGAGCTGGCCAGCGGCAGCATCCGCATCCACCGCGCCGAGCTCCAGCGTAAGATACTCAAGATACTGGGCTACGACGATGCCAGCATCAGCAGTCTCTTCGGACACATGCTGGAGGCCTTCGGCTACGGCGCGCCCCCGCACGGGGGGTTCGGCGCCGGCATCGACCGCACCATCATGGTCTTGACCGGCGAAGAGAATATCCGGGAGGTAACCGCCTTCCCTAAGACACAGAGCGCCCAGGATTTGACCTTCGGCGCACCCTCGCCGGTATCGGAAGAGCAGCTCAAGGAGCTGGGCATTCGCCTGCGCGAAGACTAGCCATCGGGAGGAAACTTGAAAGTAACCAGAGAAAAAATCGAGAACCGCCAGGCCCATCTCACCGTGGCCATGGAGCCCGCCGAGATGGAGACGGCCAAGCAGGACGCCTACCGGCGTCTGGCGCAGCAGGCCAGCATCCCCGGTTTCCGCAAGGGTAAGGCCCCGCGGGCGGTGGTGGAGCGCCACCTGGGCAAAGACCGCCTCCTCGACGAGGCCGTGGAGCACCTGCTCCCCCAGGCCTACGAGCAGGCCGTCAAGGAGGACGCCATCGAGCCCTACGCCCGGCCGGAGGTGGAGATAACCCAGCACGACCCGCTGGTCTTCAAGGCGGTGGTGCCGCTGGAGCCTACTGTAGAATTAGGCGATTATCACTCCATCCGCCTGGAGGCGGAGAAAGTTGACATAACCGAGGAGAAGATAAACAATGTCCTCGAAGAATTACGCCACCAGCACGCCACCTGGGAACCGGTGGAGCGGGAGCTGACCTACGACGACCTGGCCGTCATCGATATCGACGCCACCGCCGACGATAAGCCGCTCATCAAACGCGCCGGCGTCCAGTACCAGGCGCAGCGCGATAATATTTCCCCGGTGCCGGGCTTCGTGGAGCAGATTATCGGCATGAAAAAGGGCGACGAGAAAGAATTTACCCTCACCTTCCCGGCGGACTACCCCGCCAGCCCCGACCTGGCCGGGAAAGAGGCCCGTTTCAAGGTGAAGCTCACCGAGATTAAAGAGGAAAAGCTGCCGCCCCTCGACGATGCCCTGGCGGTGCAGGTATCGCCGGAGTTCAAGACGCTGGCCCGCCTCCGCGAGGAGGTGGTCAAGAGCCTGCAGGTGCGCGGCGAGGAAAACGCCCGCATGGATTTGGAGGAAAAGGTCATCAACGCCGTCATCGACCAGGCACAGGTGGAGTACCCGCCGGTGCTGGTAGATATGGAGACGGAGCGCATATTGAACGACCAGGAGCGGCGGCTTCAGCAGTCGGGACGGGGCATGGACGACTACCTTAGGAGCCTTAACAAGACCGCCGCAGAGCTCCGGGAAGACGTCAAGCCGGTAGCCAGTAAGAACGTGGCCGCCTCGCTGGTGCTGAGCAAGGTGGCCGAGGCGGAGAAAATCGAGGTCAGCGACGAGGATATTACCAACGGCATCCGCAACATGGCCCGGGGCGTCGCCGAGGACAAGCGCGAGGAGATGGTAAAGATGCTGGATACGCCGCAGACCCGCCAGTCGCTGACGCAGTCCATCAAGACACGCAAGACCATCGAGCGCCTCACCGAGATAGCCACCGGCGGCCCGGCCAAAAAGACCAAGAAAGAGACCGGGGGCAAGACCGCCAAAGCCAGAGCGGCCAAACCCCGTAAAACTACCAAGCAGGAGACCAAGGAGGAGGCAAAATGAATATCAATCCCGCTAACGTCATACCGATGGTAATCGAGAGCGGTACCCGGGGGGAGCGCGCCTTCGATATCTACTCGCTGCTGCTCCGGGAGCGCATCGTCATGCTGGGTATGCCCATCAATGACCAGGTGGCCAACGTCATCATCGCCCAGCTGCTCTACCTGGAGCGCGAGGAGCCCGATAAGGACATCAGCCTCTACATCCACTCGCCCGGCGGCGTCATCAGCGCCGGCCTGGCCATCTACGACACGATGCAGCTCATCCGCCCCGACGTATCCACCATCTGCGTGGGCCTGGCGGCCAGCATGAGCACGGTGCTCCTCTGCGCCGGCGCCAAGGGCAAGCGCTTCGCTTTGCCCAACGCCACCATTCACATGCACCAGGCCATGGGTGGCGCCCAGGGGCAGGCGGCCGATATCGTTATCGCCGCCCGGGAGATTACCCGCCAGCAGGATACCATCAAGGAAATCATCGTCAAGCACACCGGCCAGCCGCTGGACAAGGTCACCCACGATACCGACCGCGACTTCTACCTCAACCCGGCGCAGGCGGTGGAGTACGGTATCGTCGACGAGGTGCTCCATAAGCCCGCCGAGGACAAGGAAAAGAAAGAGAAGAAATAGGCCCGGTTTCTTCGGGGCTTAATCTTAGAGGGGTTTAAGGGGGATTTCACCTCCCCCTTGCCCCCGCCTGCGCTAAAGCTCCGGCGGGCAGGCCGCCCCTGTTATACGCTGCTCAGGCCGTAAGTATCCCCCCACCCATCTGAGTTATCTATTCCCACCCTAGCCGCCCTCGGCACATCCGTGGCTTAGCCCTTAGTATTCGAGTTTCCTCTTGGATTAAACGAAATGCGAATAGAAACTTTTTTTACACAATATCAATATATGTAGTACTCAATGCGTTTATCGCCATACCTCGGAATTTATCAATTACTTAAATATAAGTGGCCTAGACCATGTGATTAAATACCACGCGGCGCACCCATGTATATAGTAATATATCATAGTGTACTATATAGTTACAGATACAAATAATGGCTATGTAATAGGATAGACTATAATGACTATGATGTAGGTTGTCAAATTATAGAGGCCAAACGACTGTATATACCTTCTTTTTTAGATAATATCGGTGAGAATAAACCGCAACATGGTGTATTTTGTGATAGTAAGATATGTAGCGTTTCTAAAAATTTAGTGGAAAATGGTCAATAATGGTGTTGACAAACGCTATGAAATACGCTATAATACGGAATATACCTGAATAAGTTGTCTAGAGCTTATAGGAGTGGTGCAATGGGAGAACTAGATTCATTATTTGTTAGTGGCAAAGAGTTAGACGAATCGTTGCTGGTAAAAATTCTGACTCCGTTTTTAAAAATTGACCAAGACTCGGGTTCAATAGTACCAAACGAGCGTTGGTTGAGAGTTAGCAACGAGTTTAGAATTATTCTGTATCTTGTATCAAGGAAAGCGAGGGTGGTGCGGAATCTTGCTATAGACAATGAGGGTGCAACACCTCTCGAAATTGAGAACGCTACCGGAGTTAAGGGCGGTTCGTTGCGTCCCAGGTTAAAAAGCCTACTCACTCAAAAAATAGTTGATAAGGAAGATAACTCAAGATATTTCGTGCCTAACTATTCGCTAATCAGAGTAAAAAACATGATAGACACATACATGAAGGAGCATAGCAATGAACAACGAGACGATTAGTAGTAAGATAAAAGAAGCAATAGAACTGACACAAGACATTGAGGAACCATATAAAAGTATTGCGTTTGAGGTTATCTTGAATAAAATGCTCGACCGGGAAACAATGCCTGCGGAAGCCTCAAAAGGTGCTGCAACACAGTTAACATCTATACATGTACAAGCAAATGAGTTCTTAGCATCTCTCGATACGAAATCCCAGCTTGATCTGTTTGAAGCAGTTGCTTATTACTTCTTACGTTCGAAAGGAGAGGGAGTTACAAGAACCGAGTTTCTAGAAACGCTTAGTAAAGCAAGATTGCCCAGGCCTAAAAATATCTCTGATGTTATTGGTAAGTGTATCAGAAGGGGTCACATAATCGAGTCTAACGAAGATAAAGACGGGCAAAAATCCTACCAGATAACACCTTCGGGAGAAAAATATATCGAGGAGAGAATAAAACCACAATAGTATATATTGTGATTTTCATCTAACTCTTTGACCCTGACTAGCCCAGCTCATCCTTAACGGCCGCGTCAATCTCGGCGGTAAGGTCATAGCCGTCAATGAGCTTACCCGAAGCATCGGCCACTTGCTTCTCGGGCGTGATTTTCACTTTACCCTCGCTGAAGGCTTGCAGCGTGGCCACCGCCAGCGGCAGCTCGCGCGCCGTTCCGTGGCGGCGGATTTCCTTGAAGAGGGTGTTTTCCACGCCCTGCTTTTCTTTAATCTCGGCAATGGATTTCCCCTCGATTTCTTTCCAGAGCTTATCGAAAGACCCGCCGCGAATGGGAAAGAGACAATAGGTGGCGGTGGGGCCCACGTCCAGCTCCGGGATGGCCACGTGTATCTTAACGCCTTGGGTCGTTGCCTTGGTCTCGATGAGCCGCCAGATGACCTGCTGCCAGGTGCCGGCGGGGCCGTCCGGGGCGGCGGGGTGCAGGTTGAGGAAGTCGTACTTATCGGAAAGCTCCGGGCCGTTAATCAGCATGTAGCCCGCCAGCATACACAAGTCGGGGTGGTATCCCTCCAGGAGTTTCATGACCTCGCGGTCATAGTCGATGCGCCATTGGGGCAGGGGTTCGTTGGGGTCGGGTTGGGGCGCGCCTATCCGGTTACGGTAGTCTCGGTAGGAATAGGTTACCAGCGGCAGGCCGTAACCGGCGACCATGTCCAGGAAGCCGTCGGTAGCCTCGGTCTCGCCGCGCCCGCGGTTGCAGAAGACGAACTCAATCTCGGCGTTGAGCCTGCCGGCGGCAATGGCGTCTTGGGCGGCCTGGAGCAGCGCCCGCGAGCCGCTCCCCCGACCGGTGGCGAACCAGCCGATTTTATACCGGCTCAAGGCTTCCTCCCCGGGAAGAGCTTCGATTTCAATCTGGCCCAGGTGGAGTAAAAGTGTACCAGCGGGCTGGAGCGCCCCCCGTAAATCCGGCCCCGCGCCAGGGCATGGAGGAACTCCCGGGGGTTACGGAACTCCGGCATCGCCACGTAGGCGTTGCCGATTTCGTGGACGGAGTGGGCGTCGCTGCCGGCACTGCCGGGCAGGCCGTGCTTGGCGGCGAAGGCTTTAGCCCGCTCGGTGTTGGCCGGGAAGGGGCTGCGCGAGTTGAGGACCTCGATGAGGTCAATGTCCCGGGCCATCTCCTCGATGCACCAGTCCTTGAGGGCCGAGCCGCGTATCGTCTCGAAGGGGTGGGGGATGTTCACCAGCCCGCCCTGGGCCTTGATACGCTTGACCGTCTCGCCGGGGGTGAGGCCGCTGGGGATGGTCTCCTTGAGGAACATGCCCATGATTTCGCCCTGAGTGCTCATAATTTCCTCGGCGACGATGACGCGGAAGGGGGCGATTTTTTTCATCTTGAGCGCCCCCTCGGCGGTGCCGTGGTCGGCGATGGCGATGCAGTTTATCCCCAGTTCCCGGCAGCGCTCGATGATGCGCTCCAGGGGCGTGGTGCAGTCCATGGAGTACTCGGTGTGGATATGGAGGTCGGCCTTCAGCACCGGCTAGCCGCTCCTCTCGATATAGGTGCCGCTGCGGGTGTCCACCTTGACAACATCGCCCTCGTTGATGAAGAGGGGCACCTGGATGGAGAGTCCCGTCTCCAGCGTGGCGGGCTTGCTGCCGCCGGTGGCGGTATCCCCCTTGAAGCCGGGCTCGGTATCGGTGACGGCCAGCTCCACGGTGATGGGTAGCGTTACGCCGACGATTTCGCCTTTATAGCTGGCCACCTCGACGATGGTGACGCCCTCTTTGAGGTAGTTGACCCCCTCACCGAGCTGCTCTTCGGTGAGGGGCGTCTGCTCGAAGCTCGCCTGGTCCATGAAGTAGTAGAGCCCACCCTCGTGGTAGAGGTACTGCATCGGCCGCTCGTCGAGGCGCGCCCGTACCAGTCTCTCGTCCGACTGGAAAGAGCGCTCGATGGTATGGCCGCCGGTAATATCACGCAGCTTGACCTTGGCCAGGGCCGTCCGCTTCATCTTGATGTGCTGGTGCTCGATGACCTGGTAGAGCTTGCCTTCGAACTCGATGATAATGCCCCGGCGCAGTTCCGTCGCGTTAATCATAGCTTGCCTTTCTGGCTCCCGAGATGGTTCTTAACCTCCCGTTTTCTAGCATCACCAGGTCTTCAATGCGTACGCCGCCCCACCCGGAGATGTAAATGCCTGGCTCCACGGTGAAGACCATGCCGTCGCGGAGCGGCTCGGTCGCGTTGGGGCTGAGGCGGGGCAGCTCGTGGGCAGCCAGCCCGACACCGTGCCCCAGGGAGTGACCGAACTCCTCCCCGTAGCCCGCCCGGGTGATGACGCTGCGGGCGGCACTGTCGGCGCGGTGGCCGGTGGTTCCCTCCGCTATTATAGCCATGGCCGCCGCCTGGGCGTCAAGGACGGTTTGGTAGACTTTTTTAAAGGTCGCGTCCGGCTTACCAGCGCAGACGGTGCGGCTGAGGTCGGCGGCGTAGCCCTCGCAGCAGGCCCCCATGTCGATGACGACCGGCTCGCCCGCTTCGATGACGCGGTGGGACGGCCTGGCGTGGGGCAGGGCGGCGTTGGGGCCGGCGGCAACGATAACCTCGAAAGGGAGTGCCTGGCTGCCGTGCTCGCGGAGGGTCCTCTCCAGCTCCCAGGCCAGCGCCAGCTCGGTGATGCCCGGCCTGATGGTGGCCGCGACGGCATCGTAGGCGGTATCGGTGATGGCGGCGGCGCGTTGGATAAGCTCGATTTCCTCCGGCTCCTTGACGACGCGCAATTGCTCCACCAGGCCGTCCAGGGGTACCAGGCTGGCGGCGGCGCCCTTCTTTTTCAGGGTGTCGGTCAGCTGGCGGTAGACATGATAGGTAATATCGCCCTCCTCGAAGCCCAGATTTTTCACTCCCAGGTCGGTCAACAGGTCGGGGAACCAGTCGGCGAGGTTGTTGGCGATGCGCAGGATTTCAAAGTCGGGGGCCTGGGCCAGCGCCTGCTCGGTATATCTAAAATCGGTGGCCAGCACCGCTCTTTGGGCCGTTATCAGTAGATAGCCCGCCGAGCCGTGAAAGCCGGAGAGATAGCGGCGGTTCTCCGCCCGGGAGACGAGCATGGCATCGATCTGGCTCGCGGCGAATTTCTCGCGCAGGCGCGCCAGCCGCTGGTTACTCACCCTCGCCCCCTTTGCCCTTAGCCATCGGGTGGGCGGCCAGGTAAATCTGGCGGGCGCGGCTCTGGGTGACATGGGTGTAAATCTGCGTCGAGGCCAGGTCGGCGTGGCCCAGCAGTTCCTGCACCACCTTGAGGTCGGCACCGCCGTCGAGGAGGTGGGTGGCGAAGGTGTGGCGGAGTATATGCGGGTGCACCTTTTTATCTATTATGGCCTCCGAGTATTTCTTCAGGATTTTCTGAACCCGGCGCACCGTAAGACGCTCGCTGGACTGAACACCATCTTCGTCTTCGTAGGAGGTTATAAAAACAGCCCTGGACTTCTTATCTCCCGAAAGCACTGGCCGAGCCTCTTCTAAGTAAGTCTTCAAGGCTCGTGCCGCAGGCTCGCCAATCAGGACATTTCTCTCTTTTGAGCCTTTCCCGCGAACCAGAATTTCATTGTCAGCAAGATTTATCTGCTCCATATCCATATTGACAACTTCACTCACCCGCAGGCCGGAGGCATAGAGCAGCTCTAGTAGAGCAACGTTACGTAGTAGTACCGATTTTGATATTTTAATAGGTCGTTTAGGTAAACTTGGTGATTCTACAAGATGCTTGACCTCTTCCTTGGTAAGAAAGGAGGGTAGACGGCGGTCTAGCTTTGGTGAAGCGATATTAGCCGCCGGATTATTGTTTATAATCTCTTCTCGCAGCAGGTATCTGAAAAAAGAACGTATCGCTGACATGTTACGGGCAACGCTAGAGCGGGCGATTCCTGCTTCATTGAGGTGGTTGAGGAAGCTGCGTACCAGCGCCTTTTTAACCTTTCTAGGTGTCCGAATATTATTCTCTTTAGAATATTTTTTAAATGCATTTAGTGATAGCAGGTAATTGCGGATGGTCAAAGGAGACGCATTACGCTCTGCCCGGAGATAGTCAAGAAACAGCTTTATATATTTGTCCCAGGTGTCTTCCATATATTAAACCACCCCGCCCCGTCTGAGTTATCTATTCCCACCCTGGCCACCCTCGCGGCACCAGCGGTTTAGCCCAAAGTTGGTGATTTCGTATCCTAACTGCTAGAGCATCACGTTTTGAATTTTACCTCTTTGAGTTTACTTTTATGATATTTGAAAAAACGATGACAATTATTACATCTTAAAAGCAATGAGTGGATATCATAATAGAGATTCGGCCCTTCAGCGGCGAGATTCTTAGAGCATTTAGGGCAAGGTATTTCTGTTAAAGTTGGTTCCGTAACTCTGTAAAATTTTTGCTTGTGTGATGCAAGCAGACATTCCCAGTAATCCCCTCCGATATTGTATTTTAATATCAAGTCTGGATGCTGGGGGCAGCATAAAGTATGCTTCCCACATTTCCAGCAGGTAGTCTTCTGGGAATTTGGATTTAATGCACCGCATTCTGAATCTCGGCATCTGGCCATTATACCTTTGTTTTCAACCTGTTGCATCATATCAACGATTCTAGGTAGGTGTTCATCACCCTTATATTCTCTCCACCACCATCCTTCGGCTTCACTTAATCTATCAAAGAAGTGACAATTAGATTGGAGTCTCTGAGGCGGGCACAAAAATGGTTCGTTAGTGTAAAATTTCCGGCACCACGAGCATTGAGATGTTCGGAACAAAGCCATAATCATCTGATTGTACTCAGTTCGGTCTGTCATCTCTTCTGTTTCCAACCACCCTCGCACCAATCCGCGGCTTAGCCCGTAGTTTTCTCCGCTTCCTTCTCCTCCTGGGGCACCCTCCCCTTATAATCGCACTTATTGCAGATAGCCTGCCGGCCGCGCTGGGTGAGGAGGCCGCCGCACTTGGGGCAGGGGGTGGGCAGGGGCTTTAAGTTGGTGGCGAAGGTGCACTCCGGGTAGTTGCTGCAGCCGTAGAAGGTCTTGCGTTTCTTTGAGAGGCGCTGCACCAGGTCGCCGCCGCACTGGGGGCACTTCACGCCCGTCTTCACCTGATAGGACTGCGTGTAGCGGCAGGCCGGGTAGCCGGAGCAGGCGACGAACTTGCCGAAGCGGCCCGTCTTGACGACGAGGGGCTGGCCGCACTTGGGGCAGGCCTCGCCGGTCTTTTCGTCCTCCAGCTTGACCCGCTCCGCCGTGGACAGGGCCTTCTGGAGGTCTTTATCGAAGGGCGCGTAAAAATTGCCGATGACGCCGGGCCAGTCGCGCGCGGCGCTGGCGATATCGTCGAGCTCGTTCTCCATATCGGCGGTGAACTTGACGTTGATGATGTCCGGGAAGTGCTCCACCAGCAGGTCGTTGACGGCCAGCCCCAGCTCGGTTGGCTGGAAAATGCCCTTGTTCTTGACGACGTACTCGCGCTCCTGGATGGTGGCGATGGTGGGGGCGTAGGTGGAGGGGCGGCCGATGCCGTTCTGCTCCAGGGTCTTCACCAGAGTGGCCTCGGTATAGCGGGGCGGCGGCTGGGTGAAGCGCTGGTCGGGATAAATGTCGATGAGCTCCAGCCTGTCGCCTTTGGCGAGCTCGGGAAGGGTCTTCTTGCCTTCTTCTTCCTCGTCGTCTTTGCCCTCGCTGTAGAGGGTCATGAAGCCGGGGAAGGTATTGACCGAGGCCGCCGTGCGCAGCAGGTAGTCGTCGCCGTCTTTGGCCGCGATGTCCACGGTGGTGTTAGCGAAGAGGGCCGCCGCCATCTGGCTGGCCACCAGGCGCTTCCAGATGAGGTCGTAGAGGCGGTACTGGTTACTATTGAGGTATTTTTTAATAGCGCCCGGCTCGCGGTAGGTGCGGGTGGGGCGGATGGCCTCGTGGGCCTCCTGGGCGCCGCGGCTGCGGGTGGTGAAGGCGCGGGGGCGGGGCGGCAGGTACTTCGGCCCGTACTTCTCGCCGATGAACTTACGCGTCTCGGCGATGGCCGACCCGGCGATGCGGGTGGAGTCGGTGCGCATGTAGGTAATCAGGCCGACGCTGCCCTCGCTGCCGATGGGGAGACCTTCGTAGAGCTGCTGGGCGATGGCCATCGTCTGCTTGGCCGAAAAGCGCAGCTTGCGCCAGGCCTCCTGCTGGAGGGTACTGGTGGTAAAGGGGGGCGCCGGCTGGCGGGTGGCCTTTTTGGTGGCTACCTGGAGCACGCCGTAGGCGGCCGCCTTCAGGGCGGCCGCAATCTTAGCCGCCTCTTTTTCGTTATGGATTTCCAGCTTGGTGCCGTCGGCCAGCCCGACGAGCGCGGCCCGGAAGGCGGTCTGGTCCTGGGGCTGGCGCAGTTCGGCCTCGATGACCCAGTACTCCACCGGCTTAAAGGCCTCAATCTCGCGCTCGCGGTCGGCGATGATTTTCACCGCCACCGACTGCACCCTCCCCGCCGAGAGGCGCTTGCGCACCTTGCTCCAGAGCAGGGGCGAAATTTTATAGCCGACTAATCTATCCAGGACACGGCGCGCCTGCTGGGCGTCCACCAGCTGCATGTCGATATCGCGGGGGCTTTGAAAGGCGCTCCTGACGGCGTCCTCGGTAATCTCGCGGAAGACGACGCGGTGGTAGGGCTTGTCGTCGCCGCGGGTAATTTCGGCCAGGTGCCAGGCGATGGCCTCGCCCTCGCGGTCGGGGTCGGTGGCCAGGTAGATTTCCTTGGCCTCTTTGGCCGCCTGCTTGAGCTCGTTGACCAGCTTGGTCTTGAGGCGCGGCACCACGTAGCGGGGGCTGAAGCCGTTGTCAATGTCCACGCCCATCTGGCCCTTGGGCAGGTCGCGCACGTGTCCCAGTGACGCCTTGAGGCGGTAGCCCCGGCCCAGTATCTTGCCCAGGGTCTTGGCCTTGGCCGGCGATTCCACGATAACCAGTTTTTTACTCATCTTGTCTAATCAACTCTCACTCTATATTCCGGGCGCATCTCGCGCACCAGCACGTAGCTCATCGCCCCCACCTGCCTTACCATCCCTTTAAGCTCCATCATCGCCAGCGTCCCGCTCACCGTGGCGGCGGGCAGGCCACTGGCGCGACAGACCTCGTCGATGTGGACGGGCTCGGCGCCGAGCTGCCCGATGAGGAGCGCCTCCGTGTCCGTCGGCGGCAGCATCTCCCGCATCTCAATCTGCTGCGCCACCGCCGTCAGGTTCAGTTCTTCCAGGATATCGGTATAGTCGCGCACCAGCTTGGCCCCTTCCTGGATGAGCTTGTTGGTCATGCGGCTGCCCGCCGCCAGGATGCTGCCGGGCACGGCGAAGACCTCGCGGTTCTGCTCCACGGCGTAGTTGGCCGTGAACATGGCCCCGCTGCCCTCCGGCGCCTCGGTGACGAGCACACCCCGGCTCAGCCCGCTCATGATGCGGTTGCGGCGGGGGAAGTTCTCCGGGCGGGGGCGCGTGCCCAGGGGCTGCTCGCTGAGGATGGCGCCGTGTTCGATAATCTCGCGGGCAAGTTTTTCGTTCTCCGCCGGGTAGCAGATGTCCAGCCCGCAGCCCAGGACGGCAATGGTGCGACCGCCCGCCGCCAGGGCGCTTTTATGGGCAACGCTATCGATGCCCCGTGCCAGGCCGCTGACGATGGTGATGCGGCTGCGGGCCAGGTCGGTGACGAGCTCCTCGGTGACCTGCTTTCCGTAGGCGGTGGCCCGCCGTGTGCCGACCACGGCCAGGCACCAGTCGTCCTCCGGCTGGAGCGAGCCTTTCATGTAGAGTACCGGCGGATAGTCGTAGATTTCCTTGAGCCGGGCCGGGTAGGTGTCGTCGTCGGGGGTGAGCACCCGGATGCTGAGGTGTGCCAGTTTTTCCATCTCCGCATCCGGCGAGATTTCATCACGAAAGCGTGTGATGGCCCGCTGCGCGCTTGCGTCCAGCCCCGCCTGCGCCAGCGCCCCGGCCGGGGCCTGCCAGGCCGCCTCCAGCCCGCCAAAATGGTCGGCCAGCTGCCCCAGCCGCACCCGCCCGATGCCGGGGATGCGGTTGAAGGCCACCCGGTATTTGGTATCTGCTTTCAAAGTAATTTTTATTCTAGCACAGGGGTATGACGATGACAATTTGAAGTTTGGTACTTTAGGGCTAAACTGCGGATGATACTGGGTGGCCTGGGTGGGAATAGATATCTAAACGGCTGGCGGAGAGGGTGGCCATCTACGCTAAAGCTACGATGGCTAAAGGATTCGTTTTTGTAATAATGCCTTGCCCGAACCGGTCTTAAGATATCTTTCGAGTTCAATGGCTCTGGATTGGTCTTTAACAGCGATATAGGCCTCTAAACTGAATAGTGTCCGATTCTTTGTGGAATCAACTTTCCCGGAATTGTGCTCATTCAATCGGCGGCTAATATTGTTAGTTGAGCCTACATAAAGGTTGCCATCTTTAGAACTTCTCAGAATGTAAACATACCACATGATATTACAATTCAAGTCTATTAGTAAGAGGGATGGCTGGCCTGCCAGCCGAAGCCTTGGCGTAGGCTGGCGGAGAGGGTGGGATTCGAACCCACGGTAGCCAAAGGCTACACACGCTCTCCAGGCGTGCCTGATAGGCCACTCCAGCACCTCTCCGCGCTCTTATTGTAGCAGATTATAACCGCGCTTTCGTAGCTTGATGGCGGAGAGGGTGGGATTCGAACCCACGCTACGCTTGCACGTAGACCGCTTTTCGAGAGCGGCACCATAAACCACTCGGACACCTCTCCGTGGCAATAAAATTGTAGCGGAAACAGGAGAGAAGGGCAAGGGTGAGGTCAATGATAGTGTATCGGGGCTATTCGTACCGGGGGGCGCGGCCGGACGATACCCAGAAAATGGGCCGCTTGACGTTCCTGACGATGATGGGTCCGTGCTGGACGCCCGGCGGCACATACGCGGCGAAGCTCCGGTCCAGGGTGTTCACCTCGTTATCAATGATGATTTCTATCTCCGCGCCGAGGTCCTGGATGTTCTCATAGTTGAACCCGTAGAAGCCGAGCATCTCCCCGAACTCGTGGGTATGGGATTCGCAGAGCTTTATTTCCTTTTTCGCGCCGGGCAGTATCCAGTTCGTCTCGGCAAATAGCTCGGCGCCGGGGACGACCTCGTCGTCCACGGTGATGACGGGCTTCACGATAGCAGGGTCCGTCTGTGTTTGGAAGGGCGGGCGGACAGGGTTGGCCTTGGCTTTATCGATACCGTACTTGGAGTTTTTTCCCATCGTAAGCAACCTCTTTCTGATGATAGTCCTCCGGTTAGACGTACTTATCCCCGGAGCCGAGCGTCATGTGGAACATGGGGGCGTCCATCCGGCGGAACACCAGCGGGCAATGTTCCATGTTGGCGGGGATGTAGACCATGAAGCTCTTCGTGAAGACGAACTTCTCATCCTCCAGCCAGAACTCTATCTCCCCGCCGAGGTCCGAGGGGTCGTCCACGTTGGTGCCGAAGTAGCTGAATATCTCGATGAAGGGGTGGGAGTGGGGGGCGATGCCCGGAACCTTCCCGCTCTTGACGAGCTCCGGCGTGACCAGCTCTGGCATGGGCATGCGTATCTGCCGCTGGTCCTTCATGTGGGAGGGCCACTGCCAGGTGTATTCCCCGTAGAACGCGCCGGGTAGAACCTCGTTGTCCATCCAGATAACGTGCTCCAGCCCCAGTCGATAACCATCCGCGTAACCCTGCCGGATGAGTTGGGGCCCCTTGTAGCCCGGCATGACGACGTTCCGTTTCAGCTCCGTCGTGATGTACTTACCATACTTTGACGTCATGTCTGTATCTCCTTTTAACGTTTTAGTTGGATTAGGATAGGTTCAACTCGGACACCTCTCCGTAGCTACTAAAAGCAAGGTTCGCGCATATTAGTAAGGAATCAAAATTAAACATAATCATAGACAAGAGTGAATAGCCTCACATAATTTTTCGATAAAGTTGACTGATTTTTCAACATCATTCTCTGAAATAGGCCATCTAGAGTTGGGATAGCTAGGATCCATATCAGCTTCGTGTGCAATTTTGTTTCTTCGGTCAATAATCAAATTCAAAGTATCTCTTACGTCGCTATCTGACATTGCCATAATTCTGCTGACCTCTTGCCATAAACTAATTCCAGAAAATAAACGAATACCATCAGCAATACGGTCAGGTCTCTGGAATGATAGATAGCTGTGACGCTCACGAACTTCATTGACAAACCAAGAACTATCAACAGTTGAAGAACCTTCTATTACTGAGTCTATGGATACGCGAAAATTTAAAAAACCTTGAGTTCTATTACGCCTTCCATCAAAACACTCCTGCATACCAAATACAATTATCTGATGTATGTAATAATCGAGAGCACTTACGACAAGAACAATTTGAGCGCGTAAAATGTCAGAAGTCTCTATGGCTGTTGTCGTAAGACCTTCTAAAGCTTTGCGAATTGCTTCAAGGGCTCTTACGCGAGATATATTCAACCTGAAGTTTTCGATTATTTCGTCCATGACGTTAACGAAATAACGCGGTCAGCTCCTTGTGAGAATAACTCTCGGAATCTAGTCATTGATGCTTTGGTGCGAGAGAGCACAACTCCAGTTTGTTCTAATTGTGTATCGCTAAGACAAAAGATTGGTGCCTTGTGTCTTTGTGATAAAGCAATAAGGCTATTAAAGTCAGACATTTGTAGAAGAGGTTGACCAAAGTCAATTCCATTGCTCTCATAAGCTTCTTTAGGTAATAACATACCATGTGCCTCAAGAACAGGAGCCAATTCCGTTAGAATTCCGTTATTAATAGCATCTATCCATTTTTGGAAGGGTAAAGAAGGCGTTTTTCCTTCTCTTAAACGGTATTTTTGAACAATAGTGCCAAGAAATTTTGGGGTAACTTCTGGGAAAGGATAGGTGGCTCTTTTTAAAGAAGGTAAGCTCTGAGCCTTTCTTGACCAATCCATCCATTTAGGCAGTATAGAAGATAGTGAGTCAATAGCCATAACAGAGAAATAATCAGGAGCCATAGGCACTATAAAATAATCACTAGTCATTAGTACATTTTGATTTATTGGTCCTAGGCTGGGGCTCATATCAACAAGAATATAATCAGCTTCATATTTTTCGGCGGTGTTGTGAAACAGATAATGCAAAGAGCCCGGGAGATTTTGGAGAGTAAGTAAAGAACTTGAAAGCTCTTGTGCAATGCCTAAAGTAACTTCGTATTCAGCTATTCCAATATGTCCAGGTAGCAGAAACATGTTGGGCTGCCCCGGTATGACTTCACAATTCGCTGGAGATATTCTAACAGGACGAGATTCAAATGCAGGTGATAATCCGTCTTTGATATTTCTAATCCCTTCTCTCTCGTATATTTTCGCAAATTCTTTGGAGCCGATGTAACCCAATACCATACCTGTTAAGTTGCATTGAGGGTCACAATCAACTAATAATATTCTTTTTCCTTTTTCAGCCATCATCCACCCTAGGTTAAAGGCTGTAGTAGTTTTACTAACGCCTCCTTTATGGTTAAAAAGAGAAATCTGAATAGTCATGAGAAATACGCCTCCTCATGTATAGTTATCTACTATTAAGTCATTAAAAGACATTATAACATCTTTTTGAAATGGGAAATAGGAATAATTTGCTAATCGTTTGCTAACGCACGAAAACAAATGGGGAAATATAGCACGGTTAATCGTGCAATTATAAGATAAGGCATGTAGAGCTAAGTAAAAGTGCCCTAAAACGGCTTGGCTACCCCGTCTTGCCGATGAACTTGACCGTGGCCGGTTTCTGCACCTTGAGGTCTTCCTCAAAGTAGGCGTCGCGGGTGCCGCCCTCGCCGACAAGCATGATTTCCAGCTGGATGATGGGCCTGTCGACGCGGGTAATCTCCAGCGGGCAATGAGGGAATCCCTCCGGCAGGTAGACAATCGTCGGGCTGGTGAAGACGTGCTTCTCCTTCTCCTCGCCCAGGTAGATGACCACCTCCGCCCCGAAGTCCTCGGGGTCATTGGGGTTGCCGCCGTACCAGGCCAGCAACTCGTGGAAGTTGTGGGTGTGGCAGGGATTATCGGAGACGAAGGGCTTGGTGACGAACTGAAGGCCCATCGACATGCTATAGCCGAGCTGGTCGTGGCGCACCATCAGCCCGTCGAAGACGACCCGGCCGTCGCCGCCGGCGCAGACCTGGACATGGGGCGGGTGGGTCACGTATTTATCGTATTTCTTGGCCATGGGGTGCCTCCTTCATTGTGAATCATCGGCGGGCGCGGAGGTATCCGTCTCGCCGACCGCCTTTTCGCGCTCGCGGAGCCAGCGCTTGAGCTCGTCCAGGGCGGGTGGGGCCACGTAAAATAGCTGGATATCCGGCGGGAACTGTACCTGGTGGCTCTCCCGCATCAGCAGCAGGCCGATTTCATTTGCCTGGAGCGTTTTATCGATTTTGGCGGCGATGCTTTCCGTCCGCTTTCGGGCAGCCTCCTGGTAGGCCTCGTAGACGCGGGTAACGACCCTGGGGTTCTGCAGGCCGATGAGGAGGCAGCGGCTCCAGTCCATGAACTCGCTGAGGATGTCGGCGTCCTCCAGCGCCTCCAGCCGGGCCTTTTTCTTGCGGCAGGCCTGGACGATTTTATGGCTCGCCTGGCTGAGTTCCTTGATTACCTGGCCGCCTTCGTCGCCGCCGGCGGCGACCAGCTCGTGATAGACGTGCTTGACCTCCCCCAGCTTGGCGGCCAGCTCGGCAATCTGGGTGGCCACCTGCCTCCAGTATTTGGCAAAAATGGTCAGGTATGCCTCCGGCGCGTCCTCGGTGCGGTAAATCAGGGGGACGAAAAAGAGCTTGCGGCCCTTTTTAAAGTCCGCCACTTTGGGTTTTTCTATCTTGCCCAGCTCCTCAGCCATGAGTCCTCCCCCGTCCTTCCCGGGAAGGACGTTTTCACAGGGTTGTTAGTGTATTTTGCGGGCGCAGCTGCGGCAGACGACGACCACCGGCGCGAACCGGGTCAGGCTCGTCATCTCCTCCAGGGGTCTTGCCTGCTGGCACCACTGGCACTTAAAGGTAATCCCGCCGGGCTTGGGCTTCTTGACGGCGGTTTTGGCCCCGGCCCTGGCTTCGACCTTCGGTTTTTTAGCGGTAGCCTTCGTCTCGGCCCTGGCTGCGGCCTTCGGCTTTTTAGCGGTCGCCTTGGTCCCGGTCTTGGCTTTGGTCATGGCGTCTCCTCGGTTTCATAGTTTTAGTGGGGCGCGCTTCTCTGGTGTTACCACCGCACCTTCGATTGCCTCATCTTTAGCGATGCGGCCGTGGCTGCTGACGATGCAGTTCCGCAGCCGGGCCCCGTCGGCCAGGGACACGTCGTCCCAGAGGATGGCGTTCTCCAGCCGGGCGCCCTTACCGATGCGGCTGTCCTCGCCGATGACTACCGGCGCTTTGAGCACCGCCGACGGCTGGATGACGCTGCCCTCGCCGCGGATG
>DAOULO010000036.1:0-2319 GCA_034420195.1 Dehalococcoidales bacterium | reverse complement strand
TGACTTCACCGCAGTAGGCGGCGTGGGCCTTATCAATCTTCTCCTGGGTGTAGCCCGGCGTCTGCGGCCAGTAGCCGTAAAGGTGCGGCGCTATATCGCCGTCGAAGCCGGGCCAGTAAAGCTCGGCGTAGTACAGCGGGGGGTCCCACGGCTCGTGCGGGTCCCAGGTATCAACGTACAGGAAGAAGTCTTCCTTGTAATGGTGCTGCAGCCACTGCATCGCCCGGGTGAAGGTCTGGGGGGCGAAGTAATCGGACTCGTAGCGCCGGTTTTCCCTCACGTCGCCGCCGTAGATGCTGTGGATGACCTCCCCCCCTTTGCCGTCGGGGGAATCCATCCACATCAGGTTCAGCTGGCCGACCACCTCGTCGAAGGTGCGGAAGCCCTGGTCGTAGTTCATACCGACGCGGGTATAAAAGGGCGTATCGACGACGGCGGCGGTGTTGATGCCCTGGTTGGCGAGGAGGTCGGGGAGCAGCAGCTCATCCTTGAACAGCGGCTCCCACTGCATGTAGGACATCGTCCAGCGGCCGGTCATGTAGTCGGCGCGGGTCGGCATGGTCGGGAAGCCGGCGATGTAGTGGCGGTCGAAGCGCACCGCCTTGGCCGCGAAGGCATCCAGCGACGGCGTAATAATTTTCTTATTCCCGTAGGCACCCACGTGGTCGCGCCTCAGCGTATCGGATATTACCCAGATAACGTTCATCTCGCCTCCTTAAGCAGGATTTTCCCGAATTACACCCCAATATACAACATTATCAACCCAATAGAAAGCGGGGGCCCTTTAGAGGAAAACAGCGCAGCGGCGTAATTGCGCAACTACGCATTTGCCCAGTTTCTGGTGCCTATTTGCGCCTGCCCCGGTTTCCCCCTATAATTTTAAGACTGGAGGTCAACCTTGCTGGATAACGAAATCCTGCGCCGGGTCAACCGCCCGGCGCGCTATACCGGCGGCGAGTGGAACGCCGTCGTCAAGGACTGGGACGCCACGCCGCTAAAGGTGGCGCTGGCCTTCCCGGACACCTACGAGGTCGGCATGTCCAACCTGGCCGTGCCCATCCTCTACGACATCATCAACCGCCGCGCCGACACCCTGGCCGAGCGCGTCTACGCCCCCTGGGTGGACATGGAGGCCGCCCTGCGCGCCGCCAAGAAGCCCCTCTTCAGCCTGGAGACGAAGCGCCCCCTGGGGGACTTCGACATCATCGGCTTCTCGCTGGGGTACGAGCTGGGCTACACCAACGTCCTCAACATGCTCGACCTGGCCGGGATACCGGTACTGGCCGCCGAGAGGAATGATGACCACCCCATCATCATCGCCGGGGGGAGCGGCTGCCTCAACCCGGAGCCGCTGGCCGATTTCATCGACGCCTTTGTCATCGGCGACGGCGAGGACGTCACCGACGAGCTGCTCGACACGTTCCGCGAGCACCGCAGCGAGGGTAAGGCCCAACTCCTCCGCAAGCTGGCCGCCCTGGAAGGCGTCTACGTGCCGTCTCTCTACGACGTGGAGTATGACAGCGAGGGCATCGTCAAGAGCATCACCCCCAACGCCCCCGAGGCCAAACCTGTTATCCGGCGGCGGCTGGTTGCCAAGCTGCCCCCGCCGCCCACCCACCCGGTGGTGCCCTACATCGAGGTCATCCACGACCGCGGCGCCATCGAGATTCAGCGCGGCTGCTCGCGGGGCTGCCGCTTCTGCCAGGCGGGCATGATTTACCGCCCGGTGCGCGAGCGCCCCCACGAAGAAGTGCTCCAGGCTGCCGGGGAGCTTATCAGCAACTGCGGCTACGACGAGGTTTCGCTGGTCTCGCTGAGCACCTCCGATTATAGCGGCATCGACGGGCTGGTGGACCAGCTCCGGCACCGCTACCCTAACCTGACCCTGTCGCTGCCCTCGCTGCGCCTGGACGACTTCTCCGTCCGGCTGGTGGGCTCGCTGCCCACCCGCAGCCGCACCGGCCTCACCTTCGCCCCGGAGGCCGGCACCGAGCGGCTGCGCCGCGCCATCAACAAGGACCTGGCCGAAGCAAGCCTGCTGGCGACGGCGGCCACCGCCTTCGAGCGCGGCTGGACGGGCCTCAAGCTCTACTTCATGGTGGGGCTGCCTACCGAGACGATGGAGGACGTTGAAGGTATCGTCAGCCTCGTTGAGAAGGTACGCGCCGAGAGCAAGCGCGCCGCCGGCCGGCGGCCGATGCTCCGCATCAGCGTGGCCACCTTCGTCCCCAAGCCCCACACCCCCTTCCAGTGGAGCGCCCAGGAAGACGCGGCCTCGCTTACCGCCAAACACGAGGTGCTGCAGCGGGGCCTCTCCCG